>NZ_JASAUS010000056.1:0-53878 GCF_029953005.1 Bradyrhizobium sp. Mp27
GTCCGGCGGCTCTTCTTCGTCATCTTCGCTCCTGATTCGCAGCAAGAATCCTCGCCGCTGTCAGGCAGAAAATCCACTCAAGCTACTGTCCGAATTTGCGGGGCCAGCTCTATAGGCGGCAAGCCCGAGAAGGCCGCCCACGACAAGGCGTGCAGCGCGGCCGTGAATCTTCGTATCGAGCCACGCACAAACCGCCACCGCAGCCTGTCTCAGCCAGTTGCCGACGAGGATTCTGACGAGATCAAACAGGAGTTCTGCAACGAGTGCGGCCATGGAGTTTAGTCGCCCTACCTCTGGCGGGGTTCAACTGCCGAGGGTTTGACCATTGCGGGCGCCGGTTCGATAGGTTGCTGGCAAGGTCACTGCTCGACACTCATAAACAGCCATCATCGCCGAGCCAGCCGCAAGCGGGTTCACTTTTGAGAGAATTCCCTGCATAGTGCGGCATGGCCAAAGCAAAAGTGACCTTCAAAACCGTCCGCCTCTCAGACAGCGACTGGAAGATACTGGCGGACTACCCCGACCACGAACAGCGCGAAATCACCGGATTCGCAAGCAAGGCAGATGCCGACGACTGGATCAACGGCGATCGCAAGATCGCATGGCTCCGTTCCCAGGGTTACGCCAAGTGAGCTAGCCAAGTGACGTAGCTGTCGCGCGCATACCGCGATCCCCCTTTTTGATATTGCAGGCCGCTGCTTCGGGGGCATCGAAGCCAAAGTGGATGACCAAGTGCCATTGGCTTGCTTTCGCCGAAGGTGGTGGAGAAGCTGGGGTATGTGATGGGGCTGGTGCGGGAGCGAGCGTGACTCGTTCGCATCCGTCGCGAAGCGCGAACGCTGCTCGCAGCCACTTCAATTCGTCGTGGTCTTGCCGCCGCGCATGGACACGAGCTTGTCCTCACCAAATCCGAGAATGAGCCAAGCGGTCTCATCGAAACCGTCTGCGAGCTTTCCCTCGTGAGAATACACGATCTGAGCAGCTTCCGACTTCGACGGCGGTCCCAACGCCGTGATTACCTCCTGACGCGACATACCTAAATGCAGCTTGCTGTCGAGGACGACGGGCGAGAACTTTTCCGGGATGATGGCGCAATCGGCCGAGGCCCCGGCGTCTTTCTCGGTGAGCTCTTCAACGATCTCCGTGACGAGATGGTCCGGGCCGCCCATCTCTCCGCTGGACACCACCCATAATCGATGCTGCGCGCGCCGATAACACAGCCAATAGATGCTATCTCCAGCGTCGCCTTGGTGTCGGATGGTCCCTTCGCCCACGGCTTCGCGAACCGCGCCGAGCCGCGTCGCTTCGAAGCGGCCGGCGAATGCGCCTAGCGAAAAGCGGGTCGCCAATCTCTTCACGACTGTCGGCGGCACGCGCTCGAACGCATGTTCGTCGACTGGGGGCGGCGGTGTCTGCGCGGAGCAGTCGTCCGCGGGGATCGCGAAAAGGAGAAGGAGCAAGAAGAGCGTCTTTCGACCATCAACTCCGAATTGCCTATATCTTTCTCGCCTCAGCAGGTCGCGCCTAGGCGTCGAGAGTGCGGGCATCGGTTTCTGGGTGTCGGACACGTCAGTCACCCCAGCTTCCCTTCATTGATCTTGTGCGCAACCTCGCCAACAGAGCTGCCAACGATGACGGCGGTCACGATTGGCCAAAAACCCGCCACCATGACGATAGCGCCCCAACGCATGTCTTCGCCGGGCCGTCTGTAGCCATCGTTGATGCCGCCGAGGATCAACCAGATCAGGCAGCCAATTGCATATCGCTTGAACCATTTCACGGCGAAATACCTTCCAGATATGGGCATTAGTGACCGTGACATTGAGGATGGTTCATCGGCAGGACCGGGCTTGCTCATTGACGAGAAGCGCTGAATTCCGCTGACAGCGCATTGAACTCATCTGCGTGTCCCGGCTGACGCTACGGCTTGTCCGTCCATGCTGAGTTGGCTGACCGCACCCACCGTCTCTCCCTCACGCACATGTGCCTGCGCCCCCTGCCCCTCCTCCCACTTTCCTGCTATCTCCTGTCCCCGCCGTTCCGGCCCAAACCAAAACACCTCCGTATCAGGGAGCAACAACCATGCGATACCTCCACACCATGCTGCGCGTGCGCAATCTCGATGTCGCGCTGAAGTTTTACCAGGATGCGCTGGGGCTGAAGGAAGTGCGGCGGATCGAGAATGACAAGGGGCGCTTCACGCTCGTCTTCCTGTGCTCGGCGGACGATCTCGAGGCGCTGAAGAAGCAGCCGCAAACGCGCGGCGCGCCGCTGGTCGAGCTCACTTACAATTGGGACGAGGAGACCTATGGCGAAGACCGCTTCTTCGGCCATCTCGCCTATGAGGTCGATGACATCTACGCCACCTGCGCGCAGCTGATGAAGGCCGGCGTCACCATCAACCGTCCGCCGCGCGACGGCAACATGGCCTTCGTCCGCTCGCCGGATCTGCACTCGATCGAGCTGCTGCAGAAGGGCGAGCCGAAGGCGCCGGCCGAGCCCTGGTCGTCGATGCCGAATACCGGCCACTGGTAGGCCGCGCCGCAGGAACCAGCCTTCGCTACCCGTGTTGTCCCTCCGACATAACGATTGGAGGAAGACGTAATGGGACGAGGACTGTTGCTGTGGATGCTTGGCGTGCCGATCCCGGTGATCATTCTGTTGTGGCTGTTCTTTGGCCACTGATCCTCGGGCTCGATCTGCCAGGTTCGATTCGCCAAGCTCGGTTTACCAAGTTCGATTTGCCAAGTTTGGCTTGCAATGAAAGCTCCGCCGACGGCAGAGCTTTTTGCATGAGGGGCGCCGCAATCGCCGTCGCTCCGCCTGAGGAATTCCGCTATCACGCGCGCCAAAGCGAAACGCGGGAGGACTTCATGCCGGACACCAAGCGGACGATCTGGGGCCGCGCCAACTCGGTCAACGTGCAGAAGGTGCTGTGGTGCCTCGCCGAGCTCGACCTGCCCTATGAGCGCATCGACGCCGGCATGAGTTTCGGCAGGACCCGCGAGGCCGACTATCTCGCGATGAATCCCAATGCGCGGATCCCGACACTGGTCGAGGGCGACTTCGTGCTGTGGGAATCGAACTCCATCATGCGCTATCTCTGCCTCGCGCATGGCCGCGGCACGCCGATCTATCCCGAGGCAGCGAAGCTGCGCACCAGCGTCGACCGTTGGCTCGACTGGACGCTGTCGATGGTGCAGCCGGTCGACCGGCCGGTGTTCTGGGGCATCGTGCGCACGGCACCCGCCGAGCGCGACATGATCCAGGTGCAGCGGGATGCCGATGCCGCCGCCGAGGTCTGGGCCATCGCCGACCGCCTGCTCTCAACGCGCCGCTTCATCGACGGCGACCAGTTTACGCTAGCCGACATCGCGATCGGCGCCTATGCGCGGCGCTGGCTGGGCGTCGAAGGCATCACCCGCCCGGCGCAACCCCATTTGACCCGCTGGCTCGCCGAGCTCGGCAAGCGGCCCGGATTTGCACAGTTTGTCGCACCGCCGATGTCGTGAGCCGGCGGCGCGGCGTAAGCTGCGCTGAGCGCGCGATGAATCGTCGTCATGGCGCACGCATCAAGCGTCGCACCGGGACTTGACGGCTACTGTGCATGGGGTTGTTTTCGCGTTTTTGTTCTGGGCCGGTGCCTAGCGCCAGCCGCGCTCGACCAGCAGCACGCAGATGATCAGCACCAGCGTCACGGCGGCGGTAGCGAGCTTGGCCGTCCAGCTCAGGCCGCGGCCGACCCACAACAGCAGCGCGCAATACATCACGAAGGGGACGATGATGTCGGGCCGCATGAGATCCGGCGGCATCGGCTTCAGCGCCTGACCGTGGTCTCGACGCTGACCGAGCCGCCGATCTTCACGCAGGTGCCGGTGCCCTCCACCATGACGAAGCGCGGGCCGTAGGAGGCGCAGGAACCGGCCTTCGCCGTGCTACCCGTCCCCTTCAGCGGCAGAGCCTTGCCGGCCTGCGGCCTCTCGGCAGGCGGAAGGCGCAGGGCCTCAGCCGCGGCCGCGGAGGTGGCCAGCAACGGGATGAGGATGAGGAGCGGCGCGCGCATGCAACCGTTCTAGCCCGGACCGGCGCCGCGCGCCATCCGGGTCGCCTCGCCCGGGATCAGATGAACTTGACGCCCGCCGATTTGCCGCGGCGCCAGATCACCTGGCAGCTCCGCCCGGTGCGGGCGTCACGCGCGAACGCCATCCGGATCACGCCCGGGAGCTGGCTCGCGTCCTCGTCCAGCATGATCTTCGCGCCGGTATCGGAGATGTCCTCGACCAGGCAATGCCGCGCCGCGAATCCGCCGTCGAGCGTGATCCAGGCGTGCCGCGACAGCGATTTGCGGGCTGCGCGCTTCTTGGGCTGGGGCATGGACAAATTTCTCCGGTTCCAGCGCTAGCTCAGGGGCCCCTAAGAAACCGTTGAAATCGCCCCCGAATGCAGCAGGGGGGACGCTATCCACCGGTGCCAAAAGACCGTTCCCGAACGGCTTGCCCACGGCGCCAAAGGCCACTATACGTTCGCCCGCTGCAGCCGCCGGGCTCGACTCGGGTGGCCGGCGGCCATGCCGTGAAAAGCGGCGGGGCCTTTTGTTTGCTCCCTTCGTCTATCGGTTAGGACGCCACCCTTTCACGGTGGAGAGAGCGGTTCGATTCCGCTAGGGAGCGCCATCATCCGGCCATCGGGTGATGCGGCGAAATCCGCTGCCCCCGCATGAACCTCCCCGCCCCTGACCGACGACCAATGTCCCGTTGGAACCGGTGCAGGCCCATGGCGCAGCGCAAATCCCCCTCGGACCGCCAGACCGGCGCCGCCTCGCCGGCACCGCTGTCCTGGATGCACCGGACCGCGCCCTACGCGCCGGAGCGGCGCGCCAGAATGCTGGAGCACATGGCACGCGCCCGATCGCTTCCGCAGCCCCAGGCCGCGACCGCGACGCCGCCGCGCACGAGCGGCATGGACATTTTCGGCGATGCCTTCGGCTACACGGTCCTGTTCGGCATCATCGCCCTGCTCTTCCAGTCGCGCGTTCCGCTCTATCTCGGCGCCTTCCTGTTCCTCACCGACGGCGAGCGCATCGAACGCGCGCTTGGAACGATCGGCATCCGGTTCGAGCCGGATACGGTCGGTCCCGACATCATCAAGGGCTTCGCATCCCTGTTCGGATGGTTCGCGCTGCTCGCGTCCCTGCAAGGCTCTGTGCCGGCCTGGCTTGCGGCATGGATGCCGCCGGCCGCATCCTGGTCCGCCATTGCCGGCATCGCCGTCGTGTTCGCGACCGTCGAAGCGTCTGCGGGGCTGGCGATGCGGCACGTATTGCCGTGGTTCGGATTCCAGATCAGACCGGACAGCCTGACCGCGACGACGATCAAGCTCCTCATGGCCCTTGGCCTGCTCGCCTTGCTGGTGCTGCTCGGATCTCTCTGAGCGGCACACAATGACGATGTCGTGAGACGGCCGGGTCGTTTACCGGAAATTTACCCCTGCTATTTGATCGGCGTATCGTTTGCTTAGACGTTGCGCCCTACCGTGAATCTACGGAAACACTCCGAAACACGATTGGCGTTCATGTCCGTCTCAGAGTTCCTCAGGCAGCGCGCGGTGGAAGTCAGCGTGAGCGGCAGCTACTCGCTGCCGCGCTGGTACGATTGTGAGGGCCAGCTGCGCACCTTCGCCTGCCGCACCAAGCGTGTCTCCCCGTTCCGCATGATCGTCGACGTGCCTGTTGTCGGAAAGGTCGGCGAGCGCGTGACCTCCTATTTCCAGGACGTTGGCGAATTCCAGTGCACCATCAGCGCGACGCTGAAGGCGGGCTTTCTGATGGAACTCGACATGACGCGGGAGCGGCGCGCCTGGATGTCGGAAAAGCTGACCTGGCTGGAGAAGAAGCAGAAGGACGCCAGCATTCAGGAACTGCGCAATGAGGCGCGCTTCGTTCCCCAGGTCTCGCACACCTTTCTGACGCTCGCCGACGGCAGCACCCATGCCTGCTTCATCATCGACGTGTCCACGGCCGGCGTCGCGATATCCTGCGAATACGACCCGCAGATCGGAACCCCGCTTGCGGTCGGCGCCTGCGTCGGGCGCGTCATTCGCAAATTCGACAACGGCTTTGCGGTCAAGTTCGCCGAGAAGCAGCAGCGGGACGACCTCGTCCGCCTGGTCGTTCGTACGCCCATGCTGCAATCGGCCTGAATCGGCCCGATCGATTTTAACTCAACTTTAACTAAATACTGGAGGTACCGATCCCCGCGCGGTAGGGTGTGACCCAGCATGTCCGCAATCACTGCGGGCCCCGAGTTATTGGAAGTCCCGGAATGTCCATCGCTGAGTTCGCCCCGGCAGAGACCGCCCAAAACGCGCCCGCCGTCGCAAAGCCGCAGCTCCCGCCCGGCGTCATCACTGAAGGCCCGCTCGTCCAGGCCAAGTTGCGCGAAAGCTACCTCCTCCTCGGTATTCTCTACGTCGGCGCTGTTGCGGGCATCATCTGGGCCATCACGCAAGGCGTCGGCAAGGTGGAGCTGTTTACCTTCGCCTGGATGTTCGCGCTGACAACGTTCGGCATCGGCGCCGGCATGCACCGCCTGTTCGTCCATCGCAGCTTCCGCACCGGCCCGATCATGCGCGTCTTCTTCTGCGCCATCGCCCAGATGGCGGTGCAGGGCTCGATCGCGAAATGGGTCGCCAACCACCGCCGCCACCACCTCTATGCCGACGACGTCGGCGATCCCCACAGCCCGCAATTCGACGGCTTCGGCAATCGCTATGTCAGCGCGTTGAAGGGCTTTTTGCACGCCCAGGGCAGCTGGGTGTTCGACCAGGCGACCACCGACAACGAATACTACGCCAAGGACATCCTCGCCGATCCGATCGCGATGTTCTTCGTGCGCACGCGCTGGGTCTGGTACGGGATGTCCGGCGTCTTCATTCCCGGCGTAATCGGCTACACTTTCGGCGGCGTGCACACCATGATCGGCTGCGTGCTGTTCTCCGGCCTGCTCCGCTGCTACCTGCTGATCCTCACCAGCCAGCTCACCGGCTCGGTCTGCCACGCCTACGGCTACCGCCGCTTCGAGGTCGAGGACGCCTCGACCAACGAGTTCGTGACCACGATCCTCACCTTCGGCGAGGGTCTGCACAACAACCATCACCGCTTCCCGCGGGACGCCTATATCTCGCACGCCTGGTGGGAGATCGATCTCAACGGCCTGATCATTCTGGGCATGGAGAAGATCGGCCTCGTCCACGACGTCTTCCACGCCTCGCACCGTCAGCTCGAGCTGGCGTCCGAAGCGGAAGCGCAGGCGGCCACGACGGCGCGCTAAAGGCGGCAGGCGGCGTCCGTTCCTCCGGCCGCCTTGCCTCCGCTCCGCTGCCCTATCGCGGCCCCATTGCGGGATCAGCTTTTGAGGGTCTGTGCCTCGTGCCGGACCTCATTTGCAGACTTGCGATCGGGGGACCGAATGGCAGTCAACAAGACTACGGTCGATAAGATCACTTGGGACAGGGTTGGCCGGGTCACCGAGCCCGGACGCTACATGTACACCTTTGGTTGGCTGACGATCACGGCCGGCGACCTCGATATCTGGAAGCAATATCCGCAAGCCGCCTTCACGCTGCTCGCGCACCACGCCGAGCCGGACGAGGCCGTCGGCGAGGAGTTTTATCTCGGCGCCTTCGACATCGCGCCGGACACACCGCCGCCGTTCACCACGCATTGAAGGGCGGGAAACGCCGACCCAATCGCCGTGCGGGCTGCGCGCGGCGCAGGCGACTGCGGGAACGCATGGCATGCTCGTTGCTTAATCAACGTCATGATGCACATCCCCGCCGTCGACCAGGCCTTCCTGCTGCTGCTCATCGTCTTCTGCCTTGGCACGTGCCTCGTACGCGCCTTCTGGGAGCTGGAGCAGGTGCGGACACGCCGGGCCGCTGCGCCGCCCCGCGGGCGCACAACGAAGCGTGACTAGGCCGGTTGGCCCGGCCCAGCGTTGTCCAGGCGGCAGCCACGCCGCCTCTGGACTCGCCGCTCAGCCACGTGCATCGTGAATCGAAGAAACCTGCGCAGTGCCTTGATCTGACTTGCCAATCGCGATCCGGTGACGAGTGCGGACCGCTCCCATCAATGACGAATTGGTTCTGTCATGCGCTTGATTGCGCTCGTCTTCTACACGTTCGGTGCCGATCCCGATGAACGCTGGCTGTCGCGCCTGTTAAGTGACGCGACAGCAAATGCATGACACATGGTCGCATCGGTAGACGTAGATAAGCAGATCAAGGGAACCTATTTTCGGCGCCGATGTACCTGATTGAAGCTTTGCCCACCGTCATCGGAACTGCCGCCATCGCCCCGGCGCTGCTGATGCTGTGGCTCGTCATTGCCGCCGAGGAACGCCCGGGACCGCCGGCCCAGGTCTGGACTGCGTTCCTGCTCGGGGCCGCCAGCATTTCGCTGCTGGGCCTTGCCCGCGCGCCCTTCGCCAAGATGGTTGCAGCCCCTGACAACCCCTGGGCGGCGCTCGCCATGCATTCGGTCTTCGGGGTCGCGCTGCCCGAGGAAGCCGTCAAGGTGATCGCCATCGTGCTGGTCTCCTCGACCAAGCGGCGGACCTTCGCCAATCCGATGGACACCGTGGTCTATGGCGCCGCGGTTGGCCTCGGCTTCGCCGCCTACGAGAACCTCGCCTACCTCGTCCAGCATGCCGAGATGTGGCGCTCGCTGGCCGCGCTGCGCAGCGTGCTGACCGTGCCGTTCCACGGCGCGCTCGGCATCATCGCCGGCGCCTACCTGACGATCGCGCGGGCCGGCACGGCGCTGGGTGCCAACCGCCACCATCGCGACTGGGCCCGCCTGTCCAGCCGCCTGCTGATCTTCGCCGGTCCGCTCGCGCTGCATTCCGCCTTCGACTTCCCGCTGCTGACCTTACAGCGGATGCCCGATCTCGATCCGACGCTGCGGATGTGGCTGGGCGGAGCGAGCCTGCTGATCGGCTTCAGCTCGATCGCCTTCGCCATCCGCCTGGTGCGGCGGGTCGCGCGCCATCACGCGCCGCGGACCGATATCGCGCGGGAGCGGCTTAGCCAGCTGCGCCGGATGTGGGCGCTGCTGCTCGCCGGCGGCGGCGTCGGCTTTCTCGGCCTCGCCTTCGTGCTGACCTCGATCCATCACTGGCTGATCAATCCGGAGCGCAATCTGACATTGGCCCTGATCCCGATCGGCTTCGTCTCGATCCTGCTCGGCCTTGCGCTTCTGATCGTCACGATCGCGATCTACATTCTCGGCCGCAACCGTGTTCGCACCAGCGGCGAAGGTTTTTCGTCAGCGCACGGCGGCGGTTGAGCCCCGGGATGGCAAGCGCGGTGTGTGCATATTAGATTGAGCGCACATCTTTCGATCTGGAGCCTGCTGATGACATCGCCTGAGGATTTTTCCCGGCTGAAATCCGCCATGAGCGAAACGGTCAAGGCCCATTGGAAGGCCTTCCTGTTCGAAGGCATCCTGCTTGCCGTACTCGGCATCGCCGCGCTGATCGTGCCGCCGCTCGCGAGCCTTGCGATCGCGATTTTCCTCGGCTGGATGTTTTTGATCAGCGGCATCGGCGGACTGATCGTGACCTATTGGGCGCGCAGCTCACCGGGATTCTGGTGGTCGCTGATCTCGGCCGCGCTCGCCGTGTTCGCCGGCATGCTCCTGCTGGCCCGGCCGATGCAGGCCGTGCTGACGCTGACCATCGTGCTCGGCGCCTACTTCCTCGCCGAGGGCGTCGCCACCATCATGTATGCGCTGGAGCACCGCCGCGAGCTGAGCAGCCGGTGGTCCTGGCTCCTGATCTCGGGCCTCGTCGACATCGCGATCGCGTTCATGGTGATCACGGGGCTGCCGAGCTCGGCGGAATGGGCGATCGGCATCCTCGTCGGTATCAATTTGCTGTTCGGCGGCGCCACGCTGATCGGCATGGCGCTGGCGGCACGCAATAGCAACAGTTGAGGCGCCTCGTGGCCCCTCGCGCCGATTGGGGGGTGACAACCCGTCTATCGCGCGTTATATGAGCGGCCATGATCACCCTCGTCACCAGCTATTTTTGGTACTTTAGCTACGACAGCTCGCTGGCGGCAGGAGGATCGCGCTCAATCTGAATATTGAAGCAAACGTCCGAACAAGCCGCCAGACCTGGCGGCTTTTTTATTGCCGGCAGGTTCAACCAAACAGGAGCCCGCCGTGCTGAGCACGACCGACGATCTTCGTATCCGCGAACTGAAAGAGCTGAGCACGCCGGAAGAGGTGATGCGGGAAGTCCCGCGCACGCTCACCGCAACGCGTGTGGTGATGGCGGCGCGCAACGCCATCCATGCCATCCTGAACGGCCAGGACGACCGCCTGCTGGTCGTGGTCGGCCCCTGCTCGGTGCACGATCCCAAGGCCGCGCTCGAATATGCCGAGCGCCTCGCGAACCTGCGCGAAGACCTTGCCGACCAGCTCGAGATCGTGATGCGGGTCTATTTCGAGAAGCCGCGCACCACCGTCGGCTGGAAGGGCCTGATCAACGATCCTGACCTGGACGGCAGCTTCGACATCAACAAGGGCCTGCGGCTAGCGCGCAACGTGCTGTCCGCGGTGAACAATCTCGGCCTGCCCGCCGGCGCAGAATTTTTGGACATGACGACGCCGCAATACATTGCGGACCTCGTGTCCTGGGCCGCGATCGGCGCGCGCACGACCGAGAGCCAGATCCATCGCGAGCTGGCCTCGGGGCTGTCCTGCCCGGTCGGGTTCAAGAACGGCACCGACGGCAATGTGCGCATCGCGGCGGACGCGGTGAAGTCGGCCTCGCATCCGCATCATTTCATGGCGGTGACCAAGCTCGGCCGCTCGGCGATCGCTTCGACCGCGGGCAACGAGGATTGCCACATCATCCTGCGTGGCGGTAGCCAGCCGAACTACGATGCGGCAAGCGTCGCGGCCGCCTGCAACGATCTGGCCAAATCCGGCGTCGCGCCGCTGGTGATGGTGGATGCGAGCCACGCAAATTCGAGCAAGAAGCCGGAAAACCAGCCGCTGGTCATGGCCGACATCGCCGGCCAGATCTCGGGCGGCGAGAACCGCATCATGGGCGTGATGATCGAGAGCAATCTCGTCGCCGGCCGCCAGGACGTGGTGCCGGGCAAGCCGCTGATCTACGGCCAGAGCATCACGGACGGATGCATCGACTGGGCGACCACGGCAACCGCGCTAGAGCGGCTCGCTGACGCGGTCGAGATCCGGCGCAACACGAAGCGCGCGGGGCTGCACGAGCGTTCGGCCTAAGGCCAAAGCGGGCGGGGCGAGCTGTCGCGCCCTGCCCGCCGCTAGCGGCTTATTGTTTGAGCATGATCTTTCTAGCAGCCGCGGCAGATGCTCTTGATCTTCTTGTCGAGCAGAGCGTCTTCCTTGTTCACGGGATTGTTCGGATCGCTCAGATTCTTCTCGTTCGGCACATCGCTGGCGCGCGGCTGGCGGTGGCCGATGGGTGCCTGCGGCACCGATCCCGACGTGGCGCCGCCGGATGTCGCACCCTTGGAGCCGCCGGTCTGCGCAACCGCCGCGCCGCCAAGCAAGACCACGAGCGACGCTGCCACCACCATGATCTTCTTCATGTCCGTTCCTCCATTCTCAAACCCGCGTTCTCTGCATCGCCGCTCACGTCTCGGGCGGATAGAGATGAACGTCGCCGCAATAATCCACGATACGATAGCGCGTTTCCGTCTCCGCTTCACGCGCGTCGGCTGCGGTATTTTGCACCGCCAACACATAATTCGGCCCCACCGGGGATTTGCCGGCGCCGCCGGGAATGTCGATGACATAGTCGGGCTGACACAGCCCTGACACCCGTCCGCGCAACTGCCACATCAAATCCTGCCCCTGGGCCAGCGTCGTTCGCAAATGCACGGTGCCCGGCGCGAGATCGCCGTGATGCAGATAGTAGGGCTTGATCCGGCATTCGACGAAAGCTCGCATCAAATCCGACAAAGCGGCAATGCTGTCGTTGACGCCGCGCAAAAGCACGGACTGGCTCACCATGGGAATTCCGGCAGCGGCAAGCCGTGCGCAGGCCGCGCGCGCAGGCCCCGTCAACTCGCGCGCATGGTTGGCGTGCACCGCCACCCAGGTGGTCGCGCCTTCGACCTTCAACGCAGCCACCATCTCGTCGCTGATCCGCGCGGGATCGGCGACCGGCACGCGGGTGTGAAGGCGGATGATCTTGACGTGATCGATTCCCGCCAGATCGGCCATGATCTCGCTCATCCGGCGCGGCGACAGCATCAAGGGATCGCCGCCGGTCAGGATCACTTCCCAGATCTCGCTGTGCGAACGGATGTAGTCGATCGCCGCGCGATATGCGCCGTCCGAGAGCGCGTTCTCCTTGCCGGGCCCGACCATCTCGCGGCGGAAGCAGAAACGGCAATAGACCGCGCAGACGTGAACGAGCTTGAACAGCACGCGGTCGGGATAGCGATGGACGATGCCCGGAACCGGCGAGTGCGGGTGATCGCCGATCGGATCGGCGCTCTCGCCTGGCTGCATCTCCAGTTCCGCGACGGTCGGTACGAATTGCCGCGCGATCGGATCGTCGGGATCGGACGTGTCGATCAGTTCGACCAGCGCCGGCGTGATCGCCACCGCATAGCGCGCGGCGACACGTTCGAGCGCGGGCAGCGCTTCGGCAGGTGCAAGCTGCGCGGCCACAAGTTCGGCCGGCTCACGCAGGGTGCGTGCAAGGTTGGTCTTCGTCATGTCTCACTTAACGTTTCATTTGCAGGCGGTGTCCACACTACCTGATCGATCCGCGCTGCGCCGCTCGCCAGCATCACCAGCCGGTCGAAGCCGAGCGCGACACCGCTCGCCTCCGGCATTTGGGCGACCGCGGCCAGAAAATCCTCGTCCAGCGGATAGGCCTCGCCATAGCGGCGCTGCTTCTCCGCCATCGACTCCGTGAAGCGCTTTCGCTGTTCCTCGGCGTCGGTCAACTCGCCAAAGCCGTTGGCGAGCTCGACGCCGCAGGCATAGACCTCGAACCGCTCGGCGACCCGTGGGTCATCGGCTTTCACGAGCGCCAACGCCGCCTCTGGAGATGGGTATTCGAACAGAATGGTCAAACGCCCCTGCCCCAGATTCGGCTCGACATGCTCGACCAGGACCTTGCTGAAGATGTCGGACCAGGTGTCGTCCTCCGCCACCCGGACCTTGCCACCGGCGGCCTGCGCGAGCGCAGCACGGTTACCCTCGCCGCCCGAGATTGTCGACAGCAGGTCAATGTCCGCAAACCGCTCGAAGGCGTCAGCGACCGTCACCAGCTCCGGCTCGGCGAAGGGGTCGGCGGTCCGGCCGCGGAACGAGAAATTCCCAATTCCGGTCGCCTGCGCGGCGCGGGCGATGACGACGACGGTGTCCGCCATGATGGCATCGTAGGGGGCGCGAGCCCGGTACCATTCCAGCATGGTGAATTCGGGCAGATGCAGGTCGCCGCGCTCGCGATCCCGGAACACCCGTGCGAATTCGAAAATCCGCTCCTCGCCGGCCGCCAGCAGCTTCTTGCAGGCGAATTCCGGCGAGGTCCGCAAGTACCGGCTGGCACGGCTGCCATCTGGCCGAATGATCTCGGTCCGGGGGGCGTGCAGATGGGTTTCGTTACCCGGGGAGACCTGGAGGACCGAGGTTTCGACCTCGAGGAACCCCTGCTCGGCGAAAAAGCCCCTAAGAGACCCGGTAATGGCCCCCCTGGCCTGAAGGAACGGCCGCCGGTCGAGGTGCCGCCCGGGCGACCAGAACGGTGAAATCGGCTTGTCCCCAGCCATCAACCGACCGCTCCCCGGCCCAGCAAAGTGCTGGCATCCAACGGCAAAATCAGTATGTTGCGCCCCGAAACGGGCGCTGCGGTCCGATTTGAGACCCCGAGTCCCCCCGAGATTTGACCACGTCCTGGCCCGAGCCGGGCCAAGCAAGCAGGAAATATAGCTTTGAGAGTCATCGCCAGTTCTATTCGCAAGGGCAACGTGATCGAGCAAGACGGCAAGCTTTATGTCGTCGTGAGCGCCGAGAACATCCATCCCGGCAAGGGCACCCCGGTCAGCCAGATCGAAATGCGCCGAATCTCGGACGGGGTAAAGATCTCCGAGCGCTACAAGACCACCGACCAGGTCGAAAAGGCCACGATCGAAGAGCGCAACTTCACGTTCCTGTATGAAGATGGCGACGGCTACCACTTCATGAACCCCGAAACCTATGATCAGGTCCAGGTCTCCAAGGACGTGGTCGGCGACGCGGCCTCCTATCTTCAGCCAGACATGACCGTCAAGCTGTCGACCCACGACGTCAACGTGGTCTCGCTCGCGCTGCCGCAGCGCGTGACGCTGGAAGTGGTCGAGACCGAGCCGGTGACCAAGGGCCAGACCGCTTCGTCGTCCTACAAGCCGGCGGTGCTCTCCAACGGCATCCGCACCACCGTTCCGCCGCACATCGCGGTCGGCACCCGCATCGTGGTCATGACCGAAGACGGCTCCTACTCCGAGCGCGCCAAGGACTAACGGAGAGCGGGACGATCGGACAGGCGCCGCCGGGGGGCGAGACAGTGGTTGGGAAGAGTTTCCGCTTCGTCTCGCTTCTGCTGGCGTCGCTTTCGCTCCTCACTGCCACGCCGCTCGCTGCGGATGAGATCCGCAGCCCTTCGCTCACGGCGCTGCGCGTCGATTGGCGCGCAGCGCTCGACCAGCTCCGCACCGAGGTCACCAGCCGTCCCCAGATCGCGGGCGACTTCATCTTCGCACCCCGCCGTTCGGTGCCACGCTACGATCCGCGCGCGATGCCCGCGCTGGTGCAGCTCAACGCGGTCTCATCGCAATTCTTCACCGGTATCGCCCGCAGCTCCGTGCCCGTGCTTCTGCCGTTCGATGCTGCCGCATATCTCGAGGCGCAACGCAACCGCGCGCCGGGGACGCTCCCGCTCTCGCACTACCAGGCCGATTTCAACCCCGTCGACATGTTCGATGCCGGCCCCTCGGGCTACAGCGCCAGCTTCTCGCTCGAACCCGGCGCCGGCATGCCGAGCCGCGTCTACGCAAGGCCGGTCGAGGTGCAGATCACCGGCTCGGCACTCGTTTACGACGTCGCCGATCCCACCGGCGGCAAGGGCGAGCAGGTCAAGCCGCTTGCGGCAATCTATCCGGACCTGCGCAGGTTCATCCGAGAAGGCTATGTGCGCTACGCCTTCACCCGCTTCGGCGTTGCCTATGTCGTCTCCATCCAGTGCCTGGACAGCATCGCAAAGCCGCGGAGGCTCGCCTGCAAGGAAGCCTATCCGGTTGCCGAGCGCTTCTTGAAGGGGCTCCGCGTCGCCGGCGGCCAGCGCATGCGGCCGCTCACGGACATGGCCTCCAGCATCATCGATCGTCCTTCAGCGCGGTCGCCGGATTTCACTTATCGGCCGAGCGGCGACATCATCCCGAACACCGGCTATCGCAACAAGGCCGGCCATCCGGATGTGATGGCCTATGCGCAGATCCGTTTCCCCCTCGAAAAGGCGCCCGCCTTCGTGCGTTCGCAATCCTACGGCAAGCGCGACAAGGGCGACGGCCCGACGGCCTATCCCTGGCGCGACAATTTCTGCGAGTCCCGCAGTTTCGAGGTCTGGCAGTGCGGCGGCGGTTATGGCCACCAGGGCGAGGATATCCGCGCCGCCGAGTGCCCACCGCCCGGCGAAGGCCACGAACCCTGCGATCCCAAGCAGCGCGGCGTCGTCGCGGTGCGCGACGCCATCGTGATCCGTGGCGCCAAGGATCAGGCCGCGACGCTCGAGGTCAACAGCCGCACCGAGCATATCCGCTTCCGCTATATGCACATGAACCCGCAGGCGCTGACCGCCGACGGCATGCTCAACGGCCGCATCGTCGCCGAAGGCGAGAAGATCGGCGTGGTCTCCAACTATCTCGACCATCCCGCCGGCACATCGATGCATTTGCATTTCGACGTGCAGGTATTTACCCGCGACGGGTGGATCTGGGTCAGTCCTTACGCCACGCTGGTCTCCGCCTATGAACGCCTGATCCACGCCCGCGGCCGCGAAGTCGGCCCGGAGATCGCCGGCACGCCGCAGCCGGTAGCGCATGCGTTGCCGGAGGACGTGATCAAGCCGGACCTGCGCGAGGGATCGAGCGGCGAGGAGAATTGAGGGGCGAGCTCGCTCATGCGGCCGCTACGGACTACTCCAACAGCGTCGTCAGCTGCGCGCCCTCGTCCGCCACGAACACCGCGATCAATTCCGCCGGCTCGGTCGTGCTGGCATTGGCCGAGACCAGATGCGTCGATCCCGGCGGCTCGAAGAAGGACTGGCCGACACCAAATGTCTCGACAGGACCACCGCCAAGCTGGGAACGGATTTCACCCTTGGTGATGTAGGCGGTCACCGAACCCGCGTGACGATGCGGCCGCGAGAATCCGCCGGGACCGTAGAACACACGCACGATGGTGACGCGCTTGCCCGGGACGTTCGGCAGCGCGTAGGAGCCGATCGGCTCGACCTTGTCGAGCGGCGAGCTCTCCGCCGCGGTCGCGCAGAGCGGCGCCAACGCGCCGGATACGGCGTCCATCGTTACCGGCAACGCCTTGCCGATCGCAAGCGCGCAGGCGAGCCCGCCGACGACGGCCAGCGCCATCGAGCGCGATGGCACCGGACGCTGCGCATGGGCCAAACTCATTGCAGTCATGATAACCTCCCCTTGTTTTCTCGTTGTTGCAATCAAGATGCCGCAGCGCTCGCTGCGACCGGCCGCTTCGCCGGCGTCCAGCGATACGCGGCGCCAAAGCGGTTCCAGACGTTGATCGAGGCGACCGCCGAGGTCAGGTACATCAGCTCGGTCTCGGAGAATTCGCCGGAAGCGTCCGAATAGACCTCTTCACTGACGCCATCGGGCAGGAAGGTCAGCGCCTCCGCCCAGGCCAGCGCGGCGCGCTCACGCGCGGAAAAGACCGGCGCCTCGCGCCAGACCGCGACCAGATTGAGCTTGTCCACGGGCACGCCGATCCGCTCCGACAACAGGACGTGGTGCTGCACGCAGAAGGCGCAGCCGTTGATCTGCGAGGCGCGCAGCTTGACCAGCTCGAGCAGCTGCTTGTCGATGCCAGCCTTGGCCGCCACCTGGCCGAGCGCCAGCACCAGCTCATACGCATCGGGCGCGATCTTCTTGAAATCCTCGTACTCGCCGCGGGCGTGTGACATTGGCGTTCACCTCGTGTATTGTAAGACTGCTTACATCTTATAAGAGCTCTTATATGACACGCAAGACCGCTGCCATCACGAAATCGAAGGCCTCGCGGAAGCCGACCGCACCTGCCGAAATCGCTGCCGTTCGCGTGCCCGCGCCCGGCGAAGGCAAGCGCGGCGAGCAAGGTTATCTCGGCTATCTGCTGCGACAGGCCCACGCCGCGGTCCGCCTGACGATGGAACGGACGCTCGCCGACCTCGGCGTGACGTCGCCGCAATTTGCCGTGCTGACCATGCTGAACGCCTATCCGGGTCTCTCCGGCGCCGACGTCGCCCGGCTCACCTTCCTGACCCCGCAGACGGTCGGCGTGATCATTCGCAACCTCGATCGCGACGGTGCGATCGCAATGACGCCTCATCCGGTCCACGGCCGGATCCAACAATGGACGCTGACGCAGCGGGGAACGACGCTGTTGAAGGCATGCAGGGAGCGCGTCATCGCGCTGGAGAAGCGCCTTGCGGCAAGTCTGGACGCCAAGGCAGAGACCGCGATCCGGCGCTGGCTCGCCGGCATCGCCGCCGATTTGCAGGCGGACTAACCGGCTCTAGTCGCCGCCGCCTCCGTCACCACCGCAGCCGCCGTCGCCTCCATCGGCATCCGAGAAATCGCTGACGGCGCCGTCGCCCTGAATGCCACGGCCAAAGTTCTCGGCGATGATCATCAGGATCACGACCAACAGCCCGGCGCCGAACGGCCAGGGATTGGTACGGATGATGTCGAACAGCTCCCGCATGCGCGCATTCTGGGCAGACGGAAGCAAACCGACCGTAAAGCGACAGGCTTGAAATCGGGGATATCCGCGCGAGCGCAAGGACGCTCAGCCGCCCTTCAACGCTTTCTTAACCTCGCCGTCGGACCAGGCATCGCCCGCCGCGCTCACGCGCACGCGGCTCTGATCGGCGGCATTCACCAGCACATGCGAACTCGTCCGATCCCCGCTCGGCTCGAGACGCAAATCGGTTTCGGGCTTCCAGCTCAACGTGGTCGCGAGATCGCCGGGATAGATCCGCCATCGCGATCCGTCGTCGAGTTCGACGACATGGCTTTCCGCATGTGCCCGTATCTTCATTCCACCCCGAATTCTCGATGAGCCGACTACGTGCAGATGGCGGGCCCCGGCGCTCGGCCGGGGCCCTGCTCCGTCAGTCGTTGTCGTGATGAATCACGGTCTTGCTGCGATTGCCGAATTCATCTTCCTTCTTGATCACCGTGGTGCGGTTGGCAGGCTCGCGCTCCCTGATGACCGTGGTGCGGTCGCGATCGCGGTCCCGCTCACGATATTCGTGGGACTGTCCGACCGTCACGCCGGCACCGACCGGGCCGACGTGAACGCCGACTTCGTCGGCGAATGCAGGGGCGGCGATGGCCGTGACCATGGCGGCGGCAAACAGATATCGTTTCATCTTCATCCTCCAGTGTATGCGGAGGGAATGCGGGACTGCGACACTTTGTTCCGGCGGAACGCGGCGCGATGGCCTGTTCCCGGTGTTCCAGGAACCGGCCCACAGCAGCCGTGATTCCCGCTAGAATGGGTCCATGAAACAAGCTGATTCCTCGGCCCATCACAGCCGCCGCGCCCTGCTTCGATCCACGCTCGGCGTAGCCGCACTCATCACATTCCCCACGCAGCTTCTCGCCGCGCCTCCGGGCTTCGACGAATGGCGCGAGGGTTTTCGTGCGCGCGCCATGGCGAAGGGCATTTCGGCCGCGACCTGGCAACGCGCGATGGCGCGGGTCGAGCCCGACATGAGCGTGTTCAAGCAGATGCGCAACCAGCCCGAATTCCACGAGCAGGTCTGGCAATACATCAACCGCCGCGTCTCGGACTGGCGCATCATCAACGGCAAGATCGCGCTGAAGAACAACGAGGCGCTGCTCGCGCGCATCGAGCGCGATTTCGGCGTCGAGCGCGGCACGCTGCTGGCGCTGTGGGGCGTGGAGTCCGCCTATGGCGATCCGCTGGTACAGCAGAACCACATGACGCCGGTATTCCCCTCGCTCGCCGCGCTCGCCTGGAACGAGCCGCGCCGAAAAGCCTATTGGGAAACCGAGCTGATCAACGCGCTGCGCATCGTCGACAAGGGCTGGAGCACGCCGGAGCAGATGCAGGGGTCCTGGGCCGGCGCGATGGGGCATTCGCAATGGATGCCGGAAGTCTGGCTCAATGTCGGCATCGACTATGACGGCGACGGCAAGGTCTCGCCGTTCGGCAAGCCCGACGACGCGCTGGGATCGACGGCAAAGTATCTCGTCAATTGCGGCAAATGGCATCGCGGCGAGCACTGGGGCTACGAGGTGCGCGCATCCGGCGAGGCGAGCGGCAACCGGACCTATGCGGCGTGGCAGGCGGCCGGCGTCACCCGCGCCGATGGCCAGCCGTTTCCGCAACCGAATGCATCCGCGCAGATGTGGACGCCGGTTGCGGGCGGGCCGACATTCCTGCTGGGACCGAATTTCTATTCGGTGAAGAGCTACAATCCCTCGATGAACTATGCGCTCGCAATCTGCCATCTGGGCGACCGCTGCCTCGGCGCGCCGCCCTTCATCCAGCCCTTCCCCGGCTCAGAGCGCGCGCTGACGCTCGCCGAGGTGCAGGAGATGCAGACGCGCCTGACCAAGGCCGGGTTCGACACCGGCGGCACCGACGGCCGCGTCGGCAACGACACGATGAAGGCGATCAAGGATTTTCAGCAGCGCGCGGGGATCACGCCCGCCGATGGCTATGGCGGGCTGAAGGTGCTGGCGAAGTTGCGGCAGGGGTCGTAGGCCCTGATCTCTCCCGTAGCCCGGATGGAGCGCAGCGTAATCCGGGAACACAGCGTCCGTGGTTGACGGCCCCGGATTGCGCTTCGCTCCATCCGGGCTACGCGATCGTCCCTAGTGCCTGTACTGCGGCTCCTCCGCATCCAGCTGGCGGCGGATCGCGGCGAGATGCAATCGCGCGGATTCGGAATCGCCCTCGCGCATCTGCCTGTAGGTTTCCGCCGCGATCGCGGGATCGACCGGCAGCACCTTTCGTCCCGTCGACATCGCCAGCACCTGCGCCTCGGCGGCGCGCTCGAGATAATAGAGATCGTCCCAGGCCTCCGCGATGGTCGGCGCCAGCACCATCACGCCATGATGCTTCATGAAGACGATGTCGGCATCACCGACGGCGGATGCGATGCGCGCGCCTTCGCGGTTGTCGAGCGCGAGGCCGTTGTAATCGCGGTCCACTGCCGTGCGGCCATAAAACTTCAGCGGTCTGGCCAGCCCAGATCAGGGGATCGCCCTCGGTCATCGACAACGCCGTGGCGTAGGGCATGTGGGTGTGGAAGGCGACCTTGGCGCGCGGCAGGCGCTTGTGCATCTCGGCATGGATGTAGAAAGCGGTCGCCTCGGGCGCGCCCTCGCCGTCGAGCACGTTGCCGTGGAAATCGCAGATCAGGAGCTTGGACGCCGTCAGTTCGCGGAAGGCGTAGCCGTATGGATTGACCAGGAAGAGATCGTCATGGCCGGGCACCACGGCCGAGAAATGGTTGCAGATGCCCTCCTCAAAACCATTGCGCGCGGCCATGCGGAAGCAGGCCGCGAGGTCCTCGCGCGCGGTGCGGATCGCGTCGGTGGCGAGATCAGGCCGGTTCGAGCGGAACGGCGCAGGTGCGGATGACGAAGATTGAAGGCTGTGCGCCATGGCGAAGGAAACCTCTATCGGTCGGAAGAGGCCCGCGTTGTACAGGGCCGACGCCCCTGCGTCAGCCCCTGCGGGCGCCACCCTGCCCTTCGCGTCTCGCGCGGCGGCTTATTGCCGCCGTGGCACGCCGCCGGCGTTCATGCCGCCGTCGATGACGAGCTCGCTGCCGGTGACGTAGCGCGAGGCATCGGAGGCCAGATACAGCACACCGGAAGCGATCTCCGCGGCCTGCCCGGCGCGACCGAGCGGGGTTGCGACCTTGGCCCGCTCCTCGGGGTCGATCGGGGCGTTCTGGCCGGCGCCCGTCGCCCCCGTCGGGATCTTGCCCCAGATCGGGGTGTCGATGATGCCGGGGTGCACGGAGTTGACACGAATGCCGTCGCCGGCCGCCGCGCACTCCATCGCGATCGATTTAGCGAACAGCCGCACGCCGCCCGTGGTCAGCGAATAGGCAGAGAGGCCCGGCGCGCCGCGGAGTCCCGCGAGCGAGGACATCATGACGATGGAGCCGCCGCCGATCTTGCGCATCAGCGGCAGGCAATGCTTCACGGACAGAAACACGCCGTCGAGGTTGATCGCGTTCTGCTTGCGCCAGTCGCTGAGCGTCATGTCGACGATCGAGGGCACGGCAATGCCGATGCCGGCATTGGAGACCATGATGTCGAGCCGGCCATAGCGCTTGGCGATCTCGGCGACGATCTCGATCCAGCGCTCCTCGCTGGTGACGTCCTGCTCCAGGAAGATCGCCTTGCCGCCGGCTTTGGTCACGCGCTTGGCGAGCTCGGGGCCGCGCAGCTCATCGATGTCGGTGATGACGACGGTAGCGCCTTCGCGCGCGAACAGCTCGACGATAGCCTCGCCAATGCCCGAGGCGCCGCCCGTCACCAGCGCGACCTTGCCCTCAACCTGCCCTGCCATGTTCACTCCCTTTTTTGTTGTTTGAGCGGCTTATTTTTGACGCATGATCTCCGCGCAAACGCGTACCGCGTTTGTCGCGAGGGATCTTGCGTTATCTAATCACGGATGGCCCCTGGTCCGGTAGCGCGACATCGACGACGCGGAATTGCACGCGCTCGGCGCCCTGGTACCGGTCGACCGACAACGATCCCGCGACATGCAATTGCTGACCGCGATTGGCAAGAAGTGCATTGCCGAGCTTCTGGCCGACCGAACGGAACGCAATGCCGTTGACGATCGAGCCGTCGCCAGACTTGAAGCGTAGCCTCAAATGCGCCTGTCCGACCTCATCGGCATAGACGAGCTGATGCGATGGCAGCGCCAACACGACTTCTGGATTGCCGCTGCCGAAGGGACCGGCGCGGTTGAGCGTGGTCGCGAGCTCCGTCGTCACGGCGCGCGCGGACACCGCGCCGTCGACATAGAGCTCGTTGACATGGCGCGCCTCGGCGACGTCCTGCGCCAGCGCATTTTCGAGATAGGCGCGGAATTCGGCGAGCTTCTCTTTCCGCAACGTCACGCCCGCGGCCATCGCGTGGCCGCCGCCCTTCAGCAAGATGCCGTCGGTCACCGCCTGCCGCACCGCCTTGCCGAGATCGACCCCGGCGATCGAACGGCCCGAGCCGGTGCCGATGCCGCCGGGCTCCAACGCAATCGCGAAGGCCGGCCGCGAAAACTTCTCCTTCAGGCGGGACGCGACGAGGCCGACCACGCCGGGATGCCAGCCTTCGGAGGCCGTGACGATCACGCCAATCTTGTCCTCGAGCCCGATCGAGGCCAGCGCCTCGGCTTCGGCCTGCGCTTCGGCCGCCTGCTCGATGACGCGGCGCTCGCTGTTGAGGCGGTCGAGCTCAGCCGCGATCCGCGCCGCCTCGACGCTGTCGCCTTCGAGCAAGAGCCGGACACCGAGATCGGCGCGGCCGATGCGGCCGCCGGCATTGACGCGCGGCCCCAGCATGAAGCCGAGATGCCAGGCCTCCGGCGGGCCGTTGAGCCGCGCCACGTCCATCAGCGCGGTGTGGCCGACATGGTCGCGCCGCCGCATCGCGATCAGGCCTTTGGCGACGAAAGCACGATTGAGCCCGATCAGCGGCGCGACATCCGCAACCGTGCCGAGCGCGACGTGATGCAGCATGCCGAGCAGATCGGGCTCGGGCATCTCGCTCGTCCAGAAGCCGCGCTGGCGCAGCTCGCGGTTGACGGCGACCAGTGTCACCAGCACGAGGCCGACGGCGGCGAGATGGCCAAGGCCCGAGAGATCGTCGAGCCGGTTCGGATTGACCAGCGCATCGACCTCCGGCAGCTCCGTGCCGGCCTGGTGATGATCGATCACGACCACGGACATGCCGAGGCGCTTGGCTTCCGCGAGCGGCTCGATGCTGGTGGTGCCGCAATCGACGGTGACGAGCAGCGTGGCGCCCTTGGCGGCCAGCGCGCGGATCGCTTCGGTGTTCGGGCCGTAGCCTTCGAAAATCCGGTCGGGAATATGGATCAGCGGATCGAGCCCGCAATGGCGCAGATGCCAGGCGAGCAGCGCCGCCGAGGTCGCGCCGTCGACGTCGTAGTCGCCGAAGATCGCGACCTTCTCGCCGCGCACCGCCGCATCCGCGATCCGCTTCGCGGCGGCCTCCATCTCGGTCACAGTATACGGGTCCGGCAACAGCTTGCGGATGGTCGGATCCAGGAAGTCGCTGACGCCATCGATGTCGATGCCGCGGCCCGCCAGCACCCGCGCCAACAGCTCCGGCAGCTGGTGCCGCTGCACGATGGCGAGCGCCTTGGCCGCCCCGCGCGCATCCAGCCGGTCGAGCCAAAGCTTGTCGGTGAGCGAGCGCGCGACGCCCAAAAACTCCTGGGGCACTTCGACGGGCAAGGCGGTTGCGGGCGGCGTCATGAGTCGAGACTGGCTTGAGGAACCCGGGAATCGGACTAGGCGTTGCGGCGATCGGCCGGCAATGACGATTGACCTGGAATCCCCCGGGATTTGCAATGTCCGCGCCGCACAAAGCGGTGGATTGCCACTTTGCTGCGCGGACTGACTATCATTTGGGCATTCCGTGGAACAGCAAATTAAGCGGGCGTTAGGCGGAATCTTCGAAAAAGACTCGTATTCGATCTGTAATTAGTTGTTCCGGGTTCGTTGCAGATCAGGCCTCATTGCCAAGGGAAGCTCCCCGATGTCTGCTGCGCTGGGTCTGAAAGCCAAGCCAATCACCACCGAACCCGCTGATGACGATTCCGATATCTCCGCGCTGATCAATCGCCTGACCGCGGAGGTCAACCAGATCGCGGTCGACAAGACCAAGGCGATCCAGCAGATCACCAACCAGATGAAGATGCTGGCGCTGAACGCGCTGATCGAGAGTTCGCGCGCCGGCGCGCAAGGCGCCGGCTTCGCGGTGGTGGCGCAGGAGGTGCGCGGCGTCGGCCAGCAGGTCGAAACCATCGCGCGCGAGCTCGAAACCCAGCTGACGAAGCGCACCGGCGATCTCGTCGCCTCGATCGACCGCATGAGCCAGCGCTCGCGCGGCGAGCGCATGGTCGACCTGTCGCTCAACGCCATCGAGCTGATCGATCGCAACCTCTACGAACGCACCTGCGACGTGCGCTGGTGGGCGACCGACTCCGCCGTGGTCGATTGCGCGGCCTCGCCCAACGCCGCAGCCGTCTCCCATGCCTCGCAGCGCCTCGGCGTGATCCTCGGCGCCTACACCGTCTATCTCGACCTCTGGCTCTGCGACCTCGACGGCAACGTCATCGCCAACGGCCGCGCCGACCGCTTTCGCGTCGTCGGCCAGAACGTCGCCCACACAAAGTGGTTTCGCGAGGCGCGAACCTTGCGCTCCGGCGACGACTATGTCGCCGGTGACGTCGAGAACCAGCCGCTGCTCGGCAATGCGCAGGTCGCGACCTATTGTGCCAGCGTCCGCGCCGGCGGCCAGGCCAACGGCGCGCCGATCGGCGTGCTCGCCATCCATTTCGACTGGGAGGCGCAGGCCCGCGCCATCGTGCAGGGCGTGCGCGTCGGCGACAGCGACAAGGCGCGCGTGCTGCTGGTCGATTCCAATCTGCGTGTCATCGCAGCTTCCGACGGCCAGGGTATTTTGAGCGAGCGCATCTCGATCTCGCTGAACGGCCAGCGCTCCGGCTTCTACCACGACCGCACGGGCGCACTGGTCGCGTTCCATGCGACGCCAGGCTACGAGACCTATCGCGGCCTCGGCTGGTACGGCGTGATCGTCTGCGGGGCGTGACGACATCATCGCGAGATCCGTGAGCGCGGCGGCGTGACCGTCGAACGATGGTCGCGCATGCGGCGCGACTTGCAGCCTATCCGAGATAGCCAGACACTCCGTCCCACAACAGCTTCAACGCTGTCACGGCCAGCAGGCCATGGCACGCCCGGTAGATCTGCCGCTGGTCCAGCTTTCCGTGCAGCCGCCAGCCGAGCCAGACGCCGCTGGGAATGGCAAAGAGGCACACCGCCATCACGATCCAGACGTTGCCCGCCGGCCGCACCAGCAACAGCCAAGGTACCGCCTTGATCGCGTTGCCGACGGTGAAGAACAGGCTGGTCGTTCCCGCGTAGACCTCCTTGCTGAGGCCAAGCGGCAGCAGGTACATCGCGAGCGGTGGTCCGCCGGAATGCGCGACCATGGTCGTGACACCCGAGGCAAGACCGGCAGCAACCGCCTTCGGCGAGGAGCGCGGACGAATGACCACCTTCGGATCACGCACGAGCCATATGCCAACGAAGCTCAACGTCACGACCGCCATCACGATCGCGACGGCGCGATGGTCCAATACGCGGAACAAGAGATAGCCGAGGGCAATGCCGATCACGAGCCCGGGCAACAGCAGCACCAGGTCCGGCTTCGACCGCGTCGAGGGCTTCCAGTAGCGCAACGCGAACAGGTCCATAGCGATGAAGAGCGGCGCGAGCAGGCCGCCGGCCGTGACCGGATCCATCACACACGACAGCAACGGAATGCCGACAATGGAGAAGCCGCCGCCGAATGCGCCCTTCATGAAGCAGATCAGGAAGACGCCGGAAAAGGCGATGATCACCGTGGCGACCGTCAAATCCATCTGCGCATCTCCATGACCGGCACGCTCGCGCCTCGGCGCGCGTCACGCCGAAACATCGCGGGCGAGACCCGGCTCAGGTCGCCGTGACGTCGTCATCGGTTGCTGTTGGGCCGGCGTCGGTCGACGTCGCTTGCGAGGTTCGAGGCGCCTCGGCCTTCGGCTGGAAAAAGAGACCGGGCAGCACTGAAGGCAGGCCAAAGGTCATTCCGAGGAATGCCAGAAACACATCAAGACAACTCACGCTCATTCTGTTGCTCCGCTTTGTCGGGCGCGACCACCTCTCGGTGCATTTGAGGGTCGATGTGCTGCAATATGAACCGGTACAAATATCAGTACAATAAGAACATTGCTCTCGGTTCAATTTCGCCGCCTCCGCACGAGCAGAGCAGACGCAGCAAACCCTTTGCGTTGGACTTCGATCCGACTACGGCGGGCGCGGCGCCCACCCCGTCGCAATGAGATTTCTGAGCATTTTCCGGCAAGGCAGGCCGGTTACAGGCAAGAGCTTGCCGCATTGCTCGGCTACGCTGCGCTTCGCATCACGTTGGGCGGACGTGACGTGATCGGCCCACGGACCTGGATCACTCACGCTCGTCCCATGCCGAGGAGACATGCCATGAAGATCGTCGTGATCGGCGGGACCGGATTGATCGGATCCAAGCTCGTGACGAAGTTGAAACAACACGGCCACGAGGCTGTTGCGGCCTCGCCGAAATCAGGCGGGAACGCCGTGACAGGGGAAGGCCTCGCAGCAGCGCTGGCTGGCGCGGATGTCGTCGTCGACGTTGCCAACGCGCCGTCCTGGGAGCCCGCCGCCGTGCTCGATTTCTTCCAGCGCTCGAGCACGAACCTCGTCGCGGCAGAGGCGGTCGCGGGCGTGAAGCATCACGTGGCGCTGTCAATCGTGGGGACCGAACGGTCGCCCGACAATTCCTATTTTCGGGCCAAGCTCGCCCAGGAGACCATCATCAAATCCTCGTCGGTCCCCTACTCCATCGTTCGTGCCACCCAGTTCTTCGAATTCCTCGGCGCCATTGCCGAAACGGCTGTGGTCGAAGGAAAGATTGTCGTCCCGTCCGCACTGTTTCAGCCGATCGCCGCCGAAGACGTGGCTGATCGCCTCGCGGAGGTCGCCATGGGCCGGCCGCTCAACGGCACCATCGATATCGCAGGACCCGAGAAGGCCCCCTTCAATGAATTCATTGCGCGGCGCCTGAAGGCGTCCGGCGACGCCCGACCGGTGGTGGGAGACCCGAAGGCACCGTACTACGGCGCCCCCATTGACGACACATCACTGAACCCGCTCGGCGAGGCGCGGCTTGGAAAAACGCCGCTCGCAACGTGGCTCGCAAGGCTCTGAGGATCCGCCAGACCTTCCATCACGACAACCAACGCAATGAAGGAAATCCCATGCGCAGATTGCTGATCGCAACGGCGGTTTATGCCGCATCAGTCCTGACGGGCCATGCGGCCGAACCGGCACCTCTGGCAAAAGTGACGGTCGTGTTCGACCAGGCGCTGCCGAACATCCCGGGCAAGAGCATGAAGGGCGTGCTGGTCGAGTACGGTCCCGGAGGCTCCTCGCCGGCCCACATGCATCCGCGCTCCGCATTCATCTATGCGACCATCCTGGAAGGCGCGATCCGCAGTCAGGTCAATGACGAGCCCGCCAAAGTCTATCGCAAAGGAGAGAATTTCTTCGAAAAGCCGGGCGACCGTCACGCCATAAGCGCGAATGCAAGCGATACCGAACCTGCGAAGCTGCTGGCTGTCTTCGTCGTGGATTCAGCAGACAAGGAGCTGGTCACGCCGATCACGAAGTAGCGCCGGCTCGTCACGCAGCGCGGCGCGCGGCCATCTCCGCGGCCAGCAGCAACGCGGCGCGGCTGGCGCCGATCGACGCGATGCCTTGCCCTGCGACGTCGTAGGCGGTGCCGTGCGCGGGCGTACGCCGATGACACCGCAGCGCTGGGCATTCGCCGTGAAGAAGCACAAGGCGATCCTGAACGCGCTGCAGCGGCGCGATGGCGCCGGCCTCTCCCACATCCTGCGCGCGCATCTGCGCCACAAGCGCGAAGAGGTCTTGCAGGCGGGCTTTGCCTAGACGGAAGGAAACGACCTCGCGCTGCGGATCGCGTGAGGCGGGCTTGCCCGGCGAGCATTCGTTCATTTCGCGTCTGGCCTTCACGCCGCTTCGCTGCGATAACCGCCTCGAAGATCGGTCATAAGATCAGGCGACGCCGCAATGAACAAACCGCTGTCCTCAGACCCCGTCGCGCGTGCGACCTCCGACAGCACGGGAAGCGCACCGCAAGGCGGCCTTGCCGATCTCGTTCCCGAACTCAGCGTTTCCAGCATTCAAGCCAGCCTGCCGTTCTGGCGCGACTTGCTCGGCTTCGAGCTCGCTTACGATCGCCCCGATGCGCGATTTGCGTATCTCGTCAGGGGCCGTTTGCAGGTCATGCTCTGCGAATTGAATGGACGCTGGGAGACGGCCGAGATGCAGCGGCCATTCGGACGCGGCGTCAATTTCCAGATGGTCGTCGATCGCATTGATCCCATGCTACGGGCTCTCGGCGATGCCAAATGGCCGCTCTACGAGCAGCCGAACGAAGCCTGGTATCGGGTCGGCGACCAGGAATTCGGCCAGCGTGAATTCCTTGTCCAGGATCCGGACGGTTACCTCGTGCGCTTCGTCGAACGCCTGGGCATGCGCACGCCATCCTGACGCAAAAAATTCGTGCCGTCCTGCCGCATCGCGCGATCAGGAGACACAATCGCGACACAATCATTGATTGCATTGCGATAGCGCGCGAACAGTTGCGCAAAACAAAAGACAAAGGCGGAGGAAACGCATGACTATCGATGTCTCACGTCGATCCCTGTTCGCATTGGGGGCTGGCCTTGGCGCCAGCGCGATGCTCGGCGGCAGCGCGCTTGCCCGCGCTCCCAAACTCGGCACCCAGACTCCCTACTGGCACCGCTTCGTTCTCGGCGATGCCGAAGTCACCGTCGTGTCCGACGGACCGCTGCCGCTCGGCGATCCCTCCGGGACCTTCACCGGCGTTCCCAAGGAAGAGGTGAAGAAGATGCTGGCGGACAATTTCCTGTCGCCGGACAACGTCGTGCTCGAGCAGAACTCCCCGATCGTCAACACCGGCGACAAGCTCATCCTGTTCGATACCGGCATGGGCAGCTCCAAGATGTTCGGCGCCACCACCGGCCGGCAGCAGAAGAGCATGACCGAGGCCGGCATCAAGCCGGCCGACATCGATGCCGTGGTCTGCTCGCATGCCCATATCGACCACATCGGGGGCATTGTGGACGATGGTGGCAAGCCGCTGTTTCCGAACGCGCAGATCTACATCTCCCAGACCGATTTCGACTTCTGGACCGACGAAGGCAAGCTCGGCAGCGCGGCCAAGGACTTCGTCGTTCACGCCCGCAAGAACCTGCTGCCGGTCCGCGACCGCATCGTGTTCTTCAAGGATGGCCAGGAATTTTTGCCGGGCGTACAGGCGATCGCCGCGCCCGGTCATACCGTCGGCCACACCATCTTCCTGGTCTCGTCGGCCGGCAAGTCCTTTGCCTTCCTCGGCGACCTCTCGCACCATTCCGTGTTGCTGCTGGAGCGGCCGCGGATGGAGTTCTCCTACGACACCGACCCGAAACAGGCGGCCGAGTCGCGCGTCAAGCTGCTGACGATGCTGGCGGCCAACAAGACCCCGGTGATGTCCTATCACTTCGCCTGGCCGGGCTACGGCCATGTCGCCAAGGCCGGTGACGGCTTCCATTACTATCCCGAACCGATGCAGATGACGTTGTAGGTCACCAAGTCGTCGTCATGCCGGGTCCGGGCAGCACACGCTTCCCGGACCTTTTTTATCGCCGCGGCCTCGTCGCTGATTTTTCTGTTTTTCGTATTATCTACAACTCCGATTATAACGGCTCATATTATTCGTTTGTCAAAACCATTCTCCTGCGTAGCCTGAGCAGCGCGCTCTCGCCGGCGGCCCGCAGAGGCCGCCACCAAAATGGCGAAGCACGAGGAGGATTGGATGACGACGACGCTCGACGCATCGGGAATGCCTGCACGTTCGCTGCTGCCCTTCCTTGATCGCGAGCACACAATCGCAAGGCCGGGCTACAGCCGATGGATGGTGCCGCCCGCGGCGCTTTGCGTGCATTTGTGCATCGGGCAGGCGTACGCCTTCAGCGTCTTCAACCTGCCGATGACCAAGCTGATCGGAGTCACCCAATCGGCATCCGGCGACTGGAAGCTCACCGAGCTCGGCTGGATTTTCTCCATCGCGATGGTGTTCCTCGGACTGTCGGCCGCAGTGTTCGGACGCTGGGTCGAGGAAGGCGGCCCGCGCAAGGCGATGTTCACCGCCGGCGTTGCCTGGGCGAGCGCGTTCCTGATCTCGGCCCTCGGCGTCTATCTCCACAATCTCTGGATCATCTATCTCGGCTACGGCGTGATCGGCGGCTGCGCGCTCGGCATCGGCTACATCTCCCCGGTTTCGACGCTCATGAAGTGGTTTCCCGACCGGCCGGGCATGGCCACCGGCATGGCGATCATGGGCTTTGGCGGCGGCGCGCTGATCGCCTCCCCCCTCTCCGTCTGGCTGATGAGCAAGTTTGCGACCACGAGCGACGTCGGCGTGCTCGGCGCCTTCATCACGCTCGGCTGTGTCTACTTCGTCTTCATGATGGTCGGCTCCGCCATCGTGCGCGTGCCGGCGCAGGGCTGGAAGCCGGAGGGTTACGTGCCGCCTGCGGCCGCCACCAAGCTGATGACCAGGAACGACGTGTTCGTCTATCAGGCGGTCAAGACGCCGCAGTTCTGGCTGATCTGGATCGTGCTATTCTGCAACACCACAGCCGGCATCGGCGTGCTCGGCCAGGCCTCGGCGATGAGCCAGGAGATGTTCCCCGGCCACATCACCGCAGTCGCGGCCGCAGGCCTCGTCGGCCTGATGAGCCTGTTCAACATGGGCGGACGCTTCAGCTGGGCTTCGCTATCCGACTTCATCGGACGCAAGAACACCTATTTCGTCTACATGGTGCTCGGAATCGCCCTCTACGTGACCGTGCCCTATGCCGGCGCGAGCGGCAATGTCGTGCTGTTCGTGCTGTGCTTCCTGATCATCGTCAGCATGTATGGCGGCGGCTTTTCCACCGTGCCGCTATCTGCGCGACATGTTCGGCACGCGCTATGTCGGCGCCATCCACGGCATCCTGCTGACGGCCTGGTCGATGGCCGGCATCGCCGGGCCTGTGCTACATCCGCGAATACAACGTCACACACGGCGTGCCGAAGGCGCAGGCCTACAACACGACCATGTACATCATGGCCGGACTGCTCGTGGTCGGCTTCCTCGCCAACCTCTGCGTCCGTGCCGTCGACAAGCGTCATCACATGACAGACGAGGACAGTTCAGGTCTCGAGGCGGCGCGTGCTGCCTGACTTTCGGACGAACACAAGGAGGCGACCATGACCACGACATCACGGAGCGAAGCGTCATTCTCCCAATCGCTGCTGAGCTGGATCGCCTGGCGGGTGTCCCGGACGATGGCGGCGATGCGGCCGGTACATCGTGCCACCGAGATCGCGGCCGCAGCCGCGGCGAGCAACAATCCCTCGGGGGCCTGACATCATGCAGACCGCTCAGACGGCGAAGACCACGCCGTTGCAATTGGCGCTGGCGTGGAGCTTTGCGGGCATCCCCCTGCTCGCGGGCGTGATCCAGACCCTGCTCAACGCCATGAAGCTGTTTCAGTAGGCGGCGAATGCGTCCCACGAACAAGCGTGCAACGCTTCTCAGCGGCGCGCGACGGTTGATCACCGATGAAGGCTTCGCCATCACCGTGCTGGCCGCAGTGATCGCCGCTGCAGTTCTCGCCGTCGGATTCGACGCGACTGCGGACATCGTCGTCGCGACGCTCGCACTTGGCGCGGTGACGGCGTTGGCCGAGACCCGCCTGCACCGGCGCGGATAGATCCAGTCAAACGAGCCGTCAGCGGCGCTTGCGCGCGCCACGCGCCGGCGTTTCCGTCACGCGCCGGGTCTGCTCGGCGGCGAGGTCGCGCATGATCGCTATCGCGCTCTGCACGTGGTCGTCGGGCTGGTCGACCGAATAGACGACATAGGCCGGCATCGAGAATTTCGGTGCTCCCGCCACCAGGTGCAGCCGCCGCGCCTTCAGCAGCGGCTCGACGATCCGGTGCGCAAAATAGCCGGAGCCACCGTTGGCGAGAACGTGCTGCAGCCCGAGCCAGCCGATGTTGGCGGTCAGCGCCGGCCCCGCGAAATTGGGAAAGACGGCGCTATGGCGGGCGTAGAATTCGGGCCCCCAGTCGACATAGACGTAGCCATCCTGCGGCTCCGGATCGCTCCTGGGATTGGTCGACACCAGCACGAGCTGCTCCTCGATCAGCAACTCGACCTTGAGGCCGGGGCGGCTTTGCGGGGTGTACATCACGCCGATGTCGATGCGCCCCTCGACCAGCCCCTGCATCAATTCGGGCTCAAGGGCACTCTCGGCCCGGATGGAGATCTGCGGATTGGCCTCCTGCATGCGCGGCACCCAAAGCAGCAGGAACTCCTCCCACAGGCCGATGCGGCCGCCGACCACCAGCGCCCCGCTAAAGCCCTTGGGGAGGCCGACGTCGTGGCGGGCCTGCTCGACGGTGCGAACAAGCGTCGAGGCATGGCGTTGAAATTGCCGCCCCGCCACCGTAAGCGTCGCGCCTGCCTTGTTGCGCACGAACAGCGTGCAGCCGAGCAGCTCCTCGAGCGAATGGATCCGCGTGCTGACGGTGGACTGGCTGACGTGAAGCCGGTCGGCGGCGGTGATGAAATTGCCGGTCGCGACCACGGTCAGGAATGTACGCGCGAGCTCGGTATCCAAGGGCGCACCTCACATCGATATTGTCGATATGAAGGGCGCTCTCTTGAGAGATGTCAAACTAGCCGATGGGCCTATAGCAGCGGAAGCGCGCGAATCAACGCTGCGGATCTCACGAGGCGGTCCGACTGCCCTACCCGCTAGGCGCGATTGCCGAACAATGCGAGCGTGATCGATCGCAGCCAGCGGTGGGCGGGGTCGCGATGGTAACGCTCATGCCAGTACTGCGCGATCTCGATCCGCGGCAACGCAACCGGCGTCCTGAACACGGTCATGCCGAGCGGCTCGGCGACGATGGCGGCCAGATTGGCCGGCAGGGTCGCGACACCGTCGGTCTGCGAGGCCACGATCGCGCCGGCGATGAAGCTCGGCACCTGCAACAGGATGTTGGCGCGGGCGATCGCCCGTGTCAGCACGCGCTGCGTTTCGAGATGAGCCGCATGCCCGGTCTCGGAGGCGGTGATCAGGATATGCTGCTCGTCGAGAAAACCGCGGCGCGTCCGCGCCTGCGCCTGCCGCGGATGCCCGCGCCGCACCACGCTCGCATAGCCGTCGGAATAAAGCCGCTGCGAGCGGAGATGCCCCGCCGCCCGCGGCAAGGCGCCGAGCGCGAGGTCCGCCTCCCCCGACTCCAGCTTGAGCGCAAAGTGCCGGGAGTCCAGCGGCATCGCGCGCACCTGAATGCGCGGTGCGAGTACGGCAAGGCGTGCGACCAGCGGCGGCAGGAATCGCACCATGCCGACGTCGGTCAAGAGCAGGCTGAAGGTCTTCTCCGATTTGCGCGGATCGAACGGCAACCGCTCCTGCCACAGCGTGTCGGCCATATCGAGCAAGGAGCGGACCTGCGAGGCCATCGCGACGGTCCGCGCCGTCGGCTGCACGCCGCTGCCGCGCCGCACGAACAGGGGATCGTCGAAGCGCAGCCGCAATCGTGCCAGCAGCTTGCTGACGGCCGGCTGCGTGGTGTCGAGACTCGCGGCAGCACGCGTGATACTGCCCTCGCGGATCAGCGCGTCGAGCACGCGCAGATCGCGGAAGTCGATGCCGGAAGATTCCCTTTTTGACATATAAAACATTCCCTTCTGGCCATGGATCAAGCTTCGCCCTTTGCTATCCTCCAGTCAATCGAGCCGCCGAATGGCTGCGGCGAACACGGAGGACGCCATGACCACATTCGTGATCGAGTCTCATTTCCGTCTTCAGGAATGGGTGGCCGAGGAGAGGGGCTATTTCCGCGACGAAGGGCTCGACTACGAGTTCCGCGAGTTGATCCGCTCGACCGAAGGCCAGCACCACAACAAGGTCAATGAAGGCGCCTTCCAGAGCATCGAGAAGGGACGCAAGGCCGACGTCAGCTGCGCCTGCCACTGGACCGTCAACGTCGCCGCCTCGAACGGCCATGCCAAACTCTACGCGGACGTCTATTCGGTCGCGCCCTCGGGCATCTTCGTTCCCGCGGATTCGAAGATCCGTACCCCTTCCGACCTCGCCGGCGTGCCGATCTCGGTCGGCTTTCAGTCCGGCAGCCATTATTCGACCATCCAGGCGCTCGAGCCCTATCTCGCGCCTGATGACATCAACCTCACCTTCGAGGACGGCATGTTGTTCCGCAGGATGGAGCTGCTGTTCGAGGGCAAGAGCGAGGCGGCTGCGCTCTTCAACGGCCCTTATTACTTCGCCGAGCAGCTTGGCTATCGCAAGATCATCGACACGACCTTCATGATCGCGTCCATGATCAACGGCGATCCAGCGCCCGAGGACATCAAGCGCTATTTCCGGGCTCTGAAGAAGGCCCAGCGCGACATCGATCTGCGGCCAGAGCTCTACACCCGCTACTACAGAAACGAATTTCCGGAGCGTTTTCACGCGGCCATGGACACGCGCCGCTGGGGGCCCGGCGAGCGCATCGTGTTCGAACCCTATTCGCGCGAGATCTACGAGCAGTCGTTCGACTGGATCGAGAAGCACGGCATCTTCAGCGATGGGACGATGGGTGACGGCGCTTACGACAAGGCGACCGTCGCCTTCGGCAGGATCTGAACGTCGGCGCCGGAGTGTTTCAGGCGAGATAGCCGGACACACCGTCCCATACCAGCTTCAGCGCCGTCGCGACCAGCAGTCCGTAGCAGGCCCGGTAGATCTGCCGCTCGTCCAGCTTTCCATGCAGCCGCCAGCCGACCCAGACGCCGGTGGGAATGGCGAGCAGGCCCGCGGCCATCACGATCCAGACGTTGCCTGATGGCCGCACCAGCAGCAGCCACGGCACCGCCTTGGTCGCATTGCCGACGGTGAAGAACAGGCTGGTCGTGCCGGCATAGACTTCCTTGGTCAGCCGAGCGGCAGCAGATACATCGCCAGCGGCGGTCCGCCGGAATGCGCGACCAAGATGGTCACGCCCGAGGCGAGACCGGCCGCAACGGCTTTCGGCGTCGAACGCGGGCGAATGGTCACCTTGGGGTCGCTCAGGAGCCACAGGCCGACGAAGATCAAGGTGACGACCGCCATCACGATCGCGACGGCGCGGTGGTCGAGCACGCGAAACAAGAGATAGCCGAGCGCAATGCCGATCAGGAGACCGGGCAGCAACAGCACGAGGTCGGGCTTCGACCAGGTCGAGGGCTTAGCAGCCGAGCTTGTCGGCGACCCCGCCAAAGTCCTTCCCGACGATGTCCCAGTTGCCGGTCGCCTCGAAATCGACCTTCTGGAGCGGCCCGTATTCGGTCGGCCGCGCCACGAACGCGGTCCTCAGTCCGTTCTTCTGCGCGGCGGCGAGATCGCCGTTGTGGGCGGCGACCATCATCACCTGCTCCGGCTTGAGGCCGAGCAGGCGCGCGGCGCCGAGATAGGTCTCGGGATCGGGCTTGTAGTGCTCGAACAGCTCGGCCGACATGATGAGGTCCCACGGCAGGCCTGCGAACTTCGCCATGTTGGTGAGCAGCGCGACGTTGCCGTTCGACAGCGGCGAGATCACGAATCTGGTCTTGAGGCGCGTCAGGCCGGCGACGCTGTCGGGCCAGGGATTGAGGCGATGCCAGCCCTTGGTGAGATAGTCGAGATCGGCTTCGGTGAGGCCCTTGATCGAGAATTGCGCGACCAGCTTTTCCAGCGAGCGGCGGTGCAGATCGTCGAGCATGACGTAGCCGCGCTCGGGATGTTTGCGCACGTCGTCCATCGAGGCCATGTACATGCCGCGCCAGCCGTCGACCAGAGCGGTCCAGTCGGCGCTGATGCCGCGCTGCTTGCTCCACCACATGAAGTCGGTGATGAGGCTGGTGCGCCAGTCCACGACCGTGCCGAACACGTCGAAGACCAGGGCTTTGACGGAGGAGAGATCGGACATGGGCGCTTCCCCTTTTGTTGTTCTTGTCATTCCGGGGGGCGCGTCAGCGCCAACCCGGAATCCAGAAGTTATGGCGCGAGATTCCGGTTTCTCCGGGCCGCGCGCTTTGCGCGGTCCCGTCGCCCCGGAATGACGAAGCGCGTCAGCCCAGGTAAAACTTCTCCAACTGCCGGTGCTCGGCCTTGATGTAACGTACGGTGCCGGTGACGGAGCGCATCACGACCGTCTCGGTCTCGATCACGCCGTCCTTGCGGAACTTGACGCCCGACAGCAGCGAGCCCGTGGTGACGCCGGTGGCGGCGAACAGGCAGTCGCCGCGCGCCATATCCTCGATGCCGTAGATCATCTTGGGATCGTTGACGCCCATCTTGGCGGCGCGCTCGCGCTTCTCGTCGGAATCCAGGATCAGGCGGCACTGCATCTGGCCACCGATGCAGCGCAGCGCCACGGCCGCGAGCACGCCTTCCGGCGCCCCGCCGGTGCCGAGATACATGTCGACGCCGGTGTTATCGGGGTCGGCGCAGTGGATCACGCCGGCAACGTCGCCGTCGGTGATGAGGCGGACGGCGGCGCCGGTCGAGCGCACGCTCTCGATGATGCTGGCATGGCGCGGGCGGTCGAGCACGAGAACGGTGATGCCTTCCGGCTGGACGCCCTTGGCCTTGGCGAGGCGGCGGACGTTGTCAGCCGGCGTCGCATCGAGATCGACGACGCCCTTGTCGTAGCCCGGCCCGATCGCAAGCTTCTGCATGTAGACGTCGGGCGCGTGCAGCAGCGTGCCGCCGTCGGCCATCGCCATGGTGGCAATCGAGCCCGGCATGTTCTTGGCGCACAGCGTGGTGCCTTCGAGCGGGTCGACCGCGATGTCGACCTGCGGGCCGGCGTTCATGCCAACCTTCTCGCCGATGAACAGCATCGGCGCCTCGTCGCGCTCGCCCTCGCCGATCACGATGGTGCCCTCGATCGGCAGCTTATTGAGCTCGCGCCGCATGGCGTCCACGGCGGCCTGGTCGGCCGCCTTCTCGTTGCCGTGCCCGCGCAGCCGCGCCGAAGACACCGCCGCCCGCTCCGTCACCCGCACGATCTCCAGCGTGAGGATGCGCTCGAGCAACGCGTGCGGCGGGACTGAAATATGGGTCGACATCGGCTAACTCCTTCGGAACAGTTTTGGACGGAAATCTCCGTCCACATCAACTCGTAACACCCACAGTTCGTTCGAACCGTGTCCTATTGTTTGAGCATGGCCTTTCCGGAAAACCTCTTCACACTTTTCCGGGTCATGCTCAGTTCTTCTCGATCCGGATCACCTGTGGCCGTCCGCTGATCACCTTGTCCTTCTGCACGGCCGCGAGCGCACGGCGCACGGCGTCCTCATGCGTTGCATAGGTGATCAGGATGACGGGCACGGGCACCGCCTTGCCGTTCGCCGGCGCAGCGCCGCCATTGGGATGACGCTGCACGATCGACTCGATCGAAATCTTCTGCTCCGCGAGCCGGGTCGCGATCGCGGCCGCAGTGCCCGGGAAATCCCGCGCCAGCAGGCGGATATAGTAGCCGCCCTCGTGCCGCTCCATCGGCGCCTTCTTGGTGTCGCGCAGATGCGAGATCGGCCGGCCGAACGGATTGGCACGGATGCCGCGCGCAACGTCGGCGATGTCGGCGACGACGGCGGATGCGGTCGCAGCACCGCCGGCGCCGGGGCCGACCAGCGTGATCGGAGGGATGCCCTCGCCATCGATCGTGACCGCATTGGTGACACCCATCACCTGCGCGATCGAGGAGGATTTTGGAACCATGGTCGGATGCACGCGCTGCTCGATGCCCTTGGCGGTGCGAACGGCAACACCGAGCAGCTTGAGCCGGTAACCGAGATCGTCGGCCGCACGCAGATCTTCCGGCGCGATGGATGAGATACCTTCGACATACACCGCGCTTTGAGCAACTTTCGTGCCGAAAGCGAGGCTGGCGAGAATGGCAAGTTTTTGCGCGGTGTCGTGGCCATCGACGTCGAAGGACGGATTGGCCTCGGCGTAGCCGAGCCGCTGCGCATCCTTGAGACATTCGGCGAAGGACAGGCCCTCCTGCTCCATCCGCGTCAGTATGTAATTGCAGGTGCCGTTGAGGATGCCGTAGACGCGCGTGACGCCGGTTCCGGCAAGCCCTTCGCGTAACGTTTTGATGACAGGGATCGCAGCGCCGACCGCTGCCTCGAAATTCAGCGCGCCGCCGTGCTTTTCGGCGGCCTTGGCAAGCTTCAGGCCGTGCTTGGCGAGCAGCGCCTTGTTGGCGGTGACGACCGACTTGCCCGCATTCAATGCCGCTTCGACCGCAGAGAGAGCGGGATCACCGGCGCCGCCCATCAGCTCGACGAAGCAGTCGATGCCGGGATGCGTGGCCAGTGCCATGGGGTCCCTGGCCCATTCGACGCCGCGCAGATCGACGCCGCGCTTCTTCGCCTTCGAGCGCGCGGTGACGGCGACGACGCGAATGCCGCGGCCGCTGCGGCCCGCGAGCACGCGGGCCTGGGTCTCGATCAAACGGACAACTTCGGCGCCCACGGTGCCGAGCCCCGCTATGCCCACTTTCAGGGGTGCAACCATGATGCTTTAGAAAACCTGCCGAAGAGAAACTTAACGCCGATTGGCGAGCGGAACGACGTTGTGCAACGTTTCGATGCCGCTTTCAAGGAAGCGGCGCACGCCGCGCGCGGCCTGCCTGATCCGTTGCTCGTTTTCCACCATGGCGATGCGGACATATCCTTCACCGTGCTCGCCGAAGCCGACGCCGGGCGAGACCGCGACGCCGGATTTCTCTACCATCAGGGTTGCGAACTGCATGCTGCCGACGCTGCGGAAGGCCTCCGGCAGCGGCACCCATGCGAACATCGAGGCTTCCGGCGGCGGGATCTCCCAGCCGGCGCGGCCGAATGACTCCACCAGCGCGTCGCGGCGCTTGCGGTAGGTGTCGCGCATCTCCTTGATGCACTCGTCGGGGCCGTTCAGCGCGGCGGTGGCGGCGACCTGCACCGGCGTGAAGGCGCCGTAGTCGAGGTAGGATTTGACGCGGGCGAGCGCGGCGATCACGCGGTCGTTGCCGACCGCAAAGCCCATGCGCCAACCGGCCATCGAATAGGTCTTCGACATCGAGGTGAACTCGACGGTGACGTCGATCGCGCCGGGCACCTGGAGCACCGAGGGCGGCGGGTTGTTCTCGTCGAAATAGACTTCGGCATAGGCGAGATCGGACAGGATCAGGATCTCGTGCTTCTTCGCGAACGCGACAAGGTCCTTGTAGAAGTCGAGGCTCGCGACATAGGCGGTCGGGTTCGAGGGGTAGCAGACGACGAGCGCGAGCGGCTTCGGGATCGAATGCACGATCGCCCGTTCCACCGCCTCGAAGAATTGCGGCGTCGGCTCCGAGGGCACCGAACGGATCACGCCGCCCGCCATCAGGAAGCCGAAGGCGTGAATCGGGTAGCTCGGGTTCGGGCAGAGAATGACGTCGCCGGGCGCGGTGATCGCCTGCGCCACATTGGCAAAGCCCTCCTTCGAACCGAGTGTCGCCACGACCTGGGTGTCGGGGTTGAGCTTCACGCCGAAGCGGCGGGCGTAATAAGCGGCTTGGGCCCGGCGCAGCCCGGGGATGCCGCGGGAGGCCGAGTAGCGGTCGGTGCGCGGCTTGCCCAGCGTCTCCTTCAGCTTCTCCAGCACATGCGCCGGCGCCGGCAGGTCCGGATTGCCCATGCCGAGGTCGATGATGTCGGCGCCGGCATTCCGCGCGGCTGCCTTGGCCCGGTTGACCTGCTCGAACACGTAAGGCGGAAGGCGGCGGATGCGGTAAAACTCTTCCATGGCTCTCTGGGCTCCGGGCAACCGGTCAGGACAGAATCGACCGGCCATGACAGCCGCTCGGGAAAGCTCTCGCCCCCTCGCAAAAATCACTCAAAATCAAACGCTTAGAGTAATATTCGACGGCAGGAGCTGAAGTCGTTCGCCCTGACTCTCGGCTGAACTGAGGTCTTTTAGCACGGCATGGCGGGGGCGCCAGCGATTACGCCACGTTACTTGGCGTCTTTTGCGGCAACGGATTGGCGGTCGCGCGCGGCGGCGAGCTCAGCTTCGATCTTGGCGCGCTGGTCCGGCGGGATGATCGCCTGATCACGATCCGGCGGCAGATCATGCACCGGAAGGTAGGAGCCGGGCTCCCTGGGATGGGCCACCGCGTCGGTGGGGGTATAGTCAGCCAGCTGACTCGAGCAGCCGCTCAAGGCAAGCGCCGCCATCAGCAGCGCGCCACAGATCGGCAGCGACTTTTGCAGGTCCCTCAACGCCAACACTTGGGAAATCCCCTACTCGTCCCAACGCAGGGCTGCCGGAGCTTAACCCGACAACCTGCCCAAGCTCAAACCATTGCTGCCCACAAATGGTACGAGCGAGAATACTTCCAAGGCCCACTGCGGAAGAGGTGCACGCTGATTGTGACAAAACCAAGGGGCTTTGTCGCAGTGCAGCACATGTTGGAGCTTGTTTAACGCCAAACATGCGAGCTTCGCGGTGACGAATACGGAATGAATCGTTACTGTTCTGCTCATGAGTAGCGCCACGACCGACACACCCAGATCCGAAACGAAGTTCGATGCGGAAGCTTTCGCGATGAATGTCGCGCGGGCGATGGAGAGCGGCGGCAAGGCGCTCGCCGCGTATCTGAAGCCACGCGAGAGCGGCGAGGTGCAGGATCGCCCGCCGGCCGAGCTGACGGAAGTGGTCAAGACCTTCACGTCGGTCGCCGAATACTGGCTGTCGGATACGTCCCGCGCGTCCGATCTGCAGACCAAGCTCGCCAAGGATTATCTCGACCTCTGGGGCTCGGCGGCGCGCCGCATGGCTGGCCAGGACGCTTCACCCGCGATCGCGCCCTCGCCGCGCGACAAGCGCTTTGCCGATCCGGAATGGAAGTCGAACCAGTTCTTCGACTTCATGATGCAGCTCTATCTGCTCACGGCCAAATGGGCGCAAGAGCTGGTGCACGACGCCGAGCTCGATCCGCAGACCCGCCGCAAGGCGGAGTTCTACGTCCAGCAGGTCACCAATGCGATCTCGCCGTCGAACTTCGTCCTGACCAATCCGGAAGTGCTGCGCGAGACGGTGGCGAGTAGCGGCGAAAATCTCGCACGCGGCCTGAAGATGCTGGCCGAGGACATCGCGGCCGGCAAGGGCATGCTGAAGATCCGCCAGTCCAATCCGGACAATCTCGTCGTCGGCGTCAACATGGCGACGACGCCGGGCAAGGTGATCTACCAGAACGAGATGATGCAGCTGATCCAGTATTCGCCGACCACGGAGAACGTGCTGCGCACGCCGCTCCTGATCGTGCCGCCCTGGATCAACAAGTTCTACATCCTCGATCTCAAGCCGGAGAAATCCTACATCAAGTGGTGCGTCGACCAGGGCATCACCGTGTTCGTGATCTCATGGGTCAATCCCGACAAGCGGCTCGGCAACAAGAGCTGGGAAGACTACATGAAGGAAGGCCCGCTCACGGCGATGGACGTGATCGAGAAGGTCACCGGCGAGTTGAAGGTGCACACCGCCGGCTATTGCGTCGGCGGCACCATGCTCGCGACCACGCTGGCCTGGCTCGCCGAGAAGCGCCGCCAGCGCGTGGCGTCGGCGACGCTCTTCGCGGCGCAGGTCGACTTCACCCATGCCGGCGATCTCCTGGTGTTCGTCGACGAGGACCAGATCGCGGCCCTCGAGCAGGACATGAGGGCGGCCGGCGTGCTCGAAGGCTCGAAGATGGCGATGGCCTTCAACATGCTGCGCTCCAACGATCTGATCTGGTCCTATGTCGTCAGCAACTACCTGAAGGGCCAGCAGCCGAGCGCGTTCGACCTCTTGCACTGGAATTCGGATGCGACGCGCATGACCGCGTCGAACCATTCCTATTACCTGCGCAATTGCTACCTGGAGAATCGGCTCTCCACCGGCACGATGGTGCTCGACAACACGCTGCTCGACCTCTCCAAGGTCAAGGTGCCCGTCTACAACCTCGCCACCCGCGAGGACCACATCGCGCCGGCGGAATCGGTGCTGTACGGCTCGCAGTTCTTCGGCGGCCCGGTGAAATACGTCCTGTCCGGCTCGGGCCACATCGCCGGCGTGGTCAACCCGCCCGCCTCGAACAAGTACCAGTACTGGACCAACGACAACGTCAAGGACGTCAACGTCGCCGAATGGATGAAGGGCGCGGTGGAGCACAAGGGCTCGTGGTGGCCGGACTGGCGGCAATGGCTAGGCGAACTCGATCCGGAGGAAGTCCCGGCGCGCGTGGTCGGCAGCGAGGCCCTGCCCCCGCTCGAGGACGCGCCCGGCAGCTATGTCAGGGTTCGCGCATAGCGGACTCGCCCGCGCTTTCGTATAGACTCGCTCTCAACGCAGCGAAGACACAGGGGACGGACCATGACGCGCGAATTGTTCTGGCTGACACTGACGGTGATCCTGACCGGAATCCTCTGGATTCCCTACACCATCAACCGCTGCCAGGTTCGGGGGCTCAGTGGCGCCTTGGCCAATCCCTCGCGCGCCGACAAGCCGCAAGCGGAGTGGGCGAACCGCCTGATGTTCGCGCATGACAACGCGGTCGAGAACCTCGTGCTGTTCGCGCCGCTGGTGCTGATCCTGAACGCGATCGACTATTCCTCGAAATGGACCGTGCTCGCCTGCGCGGTGTATTTCTGGTCACGCGTCGCGCATCTGATCGTCTACGCACTCGGCATCCCGGTGTTCCGCACGCTGGCCTTCACCGTCGGCTTCCTCGCCCAGGCCGTGCTGGCACTGGCGATCTTCAAGGTGTTTTGAAGTCGCAGCGTCCAGGGTCGCTGGACGCTATTGCAATCCAAAGATACCTTCGCACGGCAACAACCGAAGCGGGGGAAATCCCGGTGCGGATCCTTTTGCCAGTCCTCGCGGTGCTCGCGCTCGCCGGATCATGTCGCGACGCCGGCGCGCAGGCGCCATGTCCTGAACTGCCACGCCTGCGCAGCGAGGCTGTCGAAGCCTCCAAACCGACGGCGCGCGCCTTGATGTCGGACCGCTGCGACGCCTACATCCGGGCCTCGCGCGCTTGGAGCGCCGTGGTCGATTATGCGAACGACCATCGCGACGTCTGCGAAATCTCCGACCGCTTGCTCGGCGACCTCGAGACATATCGCCGCGAGGCCGTGGCGGCCCGCAAGAATGTTTGCGCCGGCCGCCCGGTACGACCGTTTCCAGCCGACATTATTTCGCAGTGAGTGACGGCGCGTTGCGCCAGGCGCCGGCCTGCAGCGCATCGCTCTGAAGGAGCGTTGCGCTGCGCCCGGGGGCACGAGGCTGCCCTACTCCTCCGGCAGCCCCAGCATCAGCCGCATGTTCTGCACGGCCGCACCCGAGGCGCCCTTGCCCAGATTATCGAGCCGGGCGACCAGCACCGCCTGGTGATATTTGTCGCTGGCGAAGACGTAGAGCTCGAGCATGTTGGTCTCGTTGAGCGCCTCCGGCTCGGAGCTTGCCGCCCTTGGTCACCTCGTCCACAACTACATCCCGCTTACGGAAACAGCGCGATCTGCTCCAGGCCCGCGGTCTCGGGGAAGCCGAACATCAGGTTCATGTTCTGGATCGCCTGCCCCGCCGACCCCTTCACCAGATTGTCGAGCACCGAGATCACGATCGCCCGGTTCTTGATGCGGTCGGGGAATACGCCGATCTGCACGTAGTTCGAACCGCGCACGTTCTGGGTCTGTGGCATCACGCCCTTGTTCGCGACATGGACGAACGGCTCGTTGCTGTAGGCCTTCTCCAACGCTGTTCGCAAATCGTCCGGCGTCGCGCCGTTGAGCTTGACGTAGGACGTACAAAGCTCGCCCCGCGCCATCGGAATGAGATGTGGGGTGAAGTTGACGGTCACAGCGTGGCCAGCGGCAACCCCGATCTCCTGCTCGATCTCGGGCGCGTGCCGGTGGGTGCCGACTGAATAGGGCGACAGCCCCTCGCCCGCCTCGCTGAACAACGTGTTCTGTTTCAGCCCGCGGCCGGCGCCGGTGACGCCCGATTTCGCGTCGATGACGATGTCGTCGACATCGATCAGCTTGGCTTTCGCAAGCGGCACCAGCGCGAGCAGCGCCGCCGTGGGATAGCAGCCGGGACAGGCGACCAGCCGCGCCGACGTGATCTTCTCGCGATAGAATTCGGTGAGACCGTAGACCGCTTCGCCCTGCAGTTCGAGCGCCCGGTGCTCATGGCCGTACCATTGCGCATAGGTGCTCTTGTCCCGCAGCCTGAAATCGGCGGACATGTCGAGGACCTTGATTTTGGGATTTGCCTTGAGGACCGCGGCGATGATTTCCTGCGTGGTGCCGTGCGGCAGTCCGCAGAACACCGCATCGAGCTTGCTCCAGTCGACCTTTTCCCATTCCACGAGTTTCGGCAGTTCCAGCATGAAAAAATGTGGAAACACGTCGCCCATCGACTTGCCGGCATGGGTGTTGGCGGTGAGCGCGACGATCTCGGCATTCGGATGCCGGGCCAACAGGCGCACCGCATCGGCCCCGGTGTAACCGGAGGCGCCGAGAATGCCGATCTTCTTCGAGCTCATCACGCGTACCTTTCAGGCGTCATTTGATCGTCTTGCCGGGGTCGAAAGTCGCAGCGTCGCTTCGTCCACCGGGCTGGCCTCCCGAGCAACGTTCGATCAGCTATTGTCGGCAAGGCCCAACATCAGCCGCATGTTCTGCACGGCTGCGCCTGACGCGCCCTTGCCCAGATTGTCGAGCCGCGCGACCAGTACCGCCTGGTGATATTTGTCGCTGGCGAAGACGTGGAGCTCGAGCGTGTTGGTCTCGTTGAGCGCCTCCGGCTCGAGCTTGCCGCCCTTGGTCGCCTCGTTCTGGAGCGGCATCACCGAAACATATTTCGAGCCGGCGTAACGCTCGGCCAGCGCGGCCTGAAGGTCCGCACCGCCGGGCTTGCCCGGCAGCGCGTCGAGTTGGAGCGGCACCGAGACCAGCATGCCCTGCCGGTAATTGGCGACCGAGGGAATGAAGATCGGCCGCCGCGTCAGTTTCGAATAGAGCTGCATCTCCGGCAAATGCTTGTGCTCGAAGCCGAGGCCATAGAGCTCGAAGGACGGCGCGCTGCCGTCTTCGAAGCTCGCGATCATCGACTTGCCGCCGCCGGAATAGCCGCTCACCGCGTTGACGGTGACGGGATAATCGGGCGGCAACAGACCGGCATCGACGATCGGCCGCAGCAGCGCGATCGCACCGGTCGGATAGCAGCCGGGATTGGAGACCTTCTTCGCGGCCTTGATCTTGCCGGCCTGGTCCGGCGTCAGCTCCGGAAAGCCGTAGGCCCAGTCGGGCGCGACCCGGTAGGCGGTGGAAGCGTCCAGCACCTTCGGCGCTGAAGCGCCCATGCTGTCTACCAGCGCGACTGTTTCCTTCGCGGCATCGTCAGGCAGGCAGAGGATCACGAGATCGACCTCCTCCATCAGCGCCTTCTTGGCCGCGGGGTCCTTGCGCTTGTCGTCGGCGATCGTCTTCACGGTGACGTCGCTCTGGAGCTTCAGCCGCTCGTTGATGCCGAGCCCGGTGGTGCCGGAGCCGCCGTCGACGAAGACGGTGGCGGGCTTCTTGGCCGCGCCGGTGGTCGGGGCCTTGGTGGTTTCGGTGAGGCTCATGGCGCGCTCCTTTCGAGCATGTTGGTTTCGTTCGCGAAGGCCTCCGGCCTCACGTCCTGCATCAGTTGTGCAATCTCTCTGGCGTCGGCCGCGGGTTGCGCACCGAGCGCGTTGGCGATCGCGGTATAGTCGGCGTCCGATTTGTGCTGGTTGAGCTTGAAGCTGCCTTCGACCTCTTCAACCGTCATGACCAGGCCCACGATTCCCTTCTTCAACGCTTCCAGCCGGCCTGCCGTCATCTTCGCCGATGTCCACGGCGCTTTCGGCAACAGCCAGCTCTCGAACTTGTCGCTCAGCGTGTCGATCTGCACCGCCAGCTGATCGTCCGACAAGAGGCGCACCGGCCCGCTCAGATGCACCGACTGGTAGAGCCAGGTCGGCACCTGATCCGGCGAGACGTACCAGTCGGGCGATACATAGGCATCGGGGCCGTTGACCGCGAGCAGCCAGGAGGTCGCGCCGTCCGCCAGCTTTAGCAGCGGATTGTGACGGGCGACATGAAAGGCGGCCTGCGGCGTGCCGTCAGCGGCGTAAGTCAGGTAGAACGGCAGCGGCGAGGCGACCGGCTTGTGGCCGTCAAAGGCGCACATCGTGCCGAAGCCGCGCTCGCTCGCGAAATTCAGGCTCGCGGCGCGGTCCTGCTTGAAAAAGGGTGGCGTGTACATCGTGGTCTCCTGCTGGGCCTCCTCGGGGGGCCGCCGGATCAGATCGCGCTGACAGGAGAGAGAATGCCGCGGATCGGATCCAGCGGCAAAGACGATGATCTCAAACGCGATCGACCGCCCAAACCGCTAAAGAGCGGCGGCGGCGACGGGCGAACAGGATGGTCGCGGCGTTGATCATGGCGCGCGGCTATAAGGCCAGAGGGTTCCAGGGTCAAGTCCAAATCGATGGGGCGTGACGGCTGCCGCACTCGTAACGGCAGGATGCCGCACGGGTGACGGCAGGATGCCGCACGGATGTCATCGGGGCGCAGCGGAATTTCCCCTAAGCTTGGGGGTTCCCGAGAAAGAAAGGCGCCACAACCCCGCCGGTTCGTGCCTTTCGTTCGCAACCCAGCCCCAGGACATCGCCATGACCGAGATCACCCGTCGCGCAACGCTAGCCGGCGCCGCCGCCTCGGCGCTCCTGCCCTTCGTGAAGACCTCGCCCGCGAGCGCCGCCGCGCCCCCGGCCGCAACCCAGAATGCGAGCTTCTACCGCTACAATGTCGGCACCCACCAGATCACTGTGGTCTGCGACGGCGTCGCGACCGTCAACCTGACGGACAATTACGCGGCCGGCGCCAGCAAGGACGACATCAACAAGATCTTCGCCGAGAACCATCTGCCGACCGACAAGGTCACCCACACCTTCAATCCGGTCGTCGTCAACACCGGGCCGAAGCTCGTCGTGATCGATACCGGTCTCGGGCCCGACCAGTTCACGCAGACCAAGGGCAAGGTCGGCCAGTTCCACAACAACCTTGCGGCGGCCAGCATCGACCGCGCGGCAGTCGACACCGTCATCATCTCGCACTTCCACGGCGACCACATCAACGGCCTGCTCGCGGCCGAGAACAAGCCGGCCTTCCCCAACGCCGAGATCATGGTTCCGGCAGTGGAATGGAAGTTCTGGATGGATGACGGCGAGATGAGCAAGGGGACCGGCAATCCGATCCTTGAGAGCAACTTCAAGAACATCCGCCGCGTGTTCGATGCGCTCGGCCGCAAGGTCACGCAATACGAGTCCGGCAAGGAAGTCGCGCCCGGCATCACCTCGGTGGCGAGCCCGGGCCACACGCCGGGACACAACTCCTTCATCGTCGCGTCCGGCGCGGAAAAGGTACTTGTGCAGGTCGACATCACCGCAGGCGCAGCGTTCCTGTTCGTGAAACATCCTGAATGGAACATCGCCTCCGACGTCGACAAGCCGTTGGCGCAAGAGACGCGGCGGAAGCTCTACGACATGGCGATTGCCGAGAAGATGCCGATCCAGGCCTTCCATGCCGCCTTCCCCGGTCTCGTCCGCGTCGAGAAGGAGAAGGATGGTTCGGGCTATCGCTGGATTCCATCGATCTGGAACGCCTCGCTTTAGGCTCTGCCATATGCGCTGACCGGGCCGCCGAGCTGCCCGGTCAGATCAGGTGCCAGATCCATTCCATGACCGTCGCGATCACGTCGCCGAACAGGAGCAGCGCCGCGGACCAGACCAGCGCCGAGACGAAATTGGCGATCTGAAAACTCCAATAGGGCATCTCGAAAATGCCGGCTGCGAGCGGCACCGAGGCGCGCAAGGGGCCGAAGAAACGACCGATGAAGATGCTGGGCACGCCCCAGCTCCGCACGAAGGCTTCGCCCCTAGGCAGCAGTTCCGGATAGCGTGAGAGCGGCCACATCTGCGCGACCTGCTCCTTGTAGCGATAGCCGAACCAGTATGAGACCCAGTCGCCGAGCGCAGCACCGATGCCGCCGGCGATCCAGACCGGGTAGAAGCTGATGCCGCTCGCCCCGATCAGCGCGCCGATCGCAACCAGCGCCCCCCAGGCGGGGATCAGCAGCGAGATGAAGGCCAGCGACTCCCCGAAGGCGAGCAGGAACACGATCGGGGCCGCCCAAGCCTGGTGAGCACGCACGAAATCGGCCAGTGCGTGCGCGTACTGCTCCATTCCAGATTGCCTTCCCCGCCCCGTCACGGTCCTCTCAGATAAAAGGACTGGTAAGCCAAGGACTTGTGTGACATCAAGTCACAAAGCCGGGCCTGAGCCGGGACCAGAGTCAAATTGCCGGGAATTGGTGGGGCCTGCGGCGTAAAATCGCCGGGATTGGCTCCCACCCACACCCGCCGGGCGGACCTGCGGTGACCTTTGCAGGCCAGCCGTGGCATAGTCGGCCGAACCGATTCGCCGCCATCGCGGCCATCAAAGTGCATCAAAATATATGTCCAAGCAGTTGAAGCCAAAAGCAAAAGACGATTTTTTCGGCGGCGATGAGCCGAAGTCGCGCGCGCCCGCCAAGGCGGCCTCGCGCGGGACCGGCGGCGAAGCCGACTACACTGCGGCCGATATCGAGGTGCTCGAAGGCCTGGAACCGGTGCGCCGCCGGCCGGGCATGTATATCGGCGGCACCGACGAGAAGGCGCTGCATCACCTTTTCGCCGAAGTCATCGACAACTCGATGGACGAGGCGCTGGCCGGGCACGCGACCTTCATCGGAGTCGAGCTCAGCGCCGACGGGTTCCTGACCGTCACCGACAACGGCCGCGGCATCCCGATCGATCCGCATCCGAAATTCCCGAAGAAGTCGGCGCTCGAAGTCATCATGTGCACGCTGCATTCGGGCGGCAAGTTCGACAGCAAGGTCTACGAGACTTCCGGCGGTCTGCACGGTGTCGGCATCTCCGTGGTGAACGCCCTCTCCTCGCTGCTCGAGGTCGAGGTCGCACGCAGCCAGAAACTCTACCGCATGACGTTCGAGCGCGGGCACCCGAAGGGCAAGCTCGAGGATCTCGGCAAGGTCAACAACCGCCGCGGCACCCGCGTGCGGTTCAAGCCCGACACCGACATCTTCGGCGCCAAGGCCGCGTTCAAGCCGCAGCGCCTGTTCAAGATGACGCGCTCGAAGGCCTATCTGTTCGGCGGCGTCGAGATCCGCTGGAATTGCGCACCCGAGCTCCTGAAGGGCGTCGAGGACGTGCCGGCGGAAGCGACCTTCCACTTCCCCGGCGGCCTCAAGGATTACCTCGCCGCTGCGATCCACGCCGACACGCTGGTGCATCCGGACATCTTCTCGGGCAAATCGGGCCGCAACGGCGCCCATGGCGCCTGCGAATGGGCTGTCGCCTGGACCGCGGATGCCGACGGCTTCCTGTCCTCCTACACCAACACCGTGCCGACACCCGATGGCGGCACGCACGAATCCGGCCTGCGCAGCGCGCTGCTGCGCGGCCTGAAGGATCACGCCGAGCGCGTCGGCCAGGGCAAGCGCGCGTCATCCATTACGTCGGAAGACGTGATGGTGGGCGCGGCCGTGATGCTGTCGGTGTTCGTGCGCGAGCCTGAATTCCAGGGCCAAACCAAGGATCGTCTCGCCACCGCCGAAGCGCAGCGCATCGTCGAACAGGCGATGAAGGATCCGTTCGACCACTGGCTGTCGGGCAATCCGAACATGGCCAACCGGCTGCTCGACTTCGTGATCGACCGCGCCGAGGAGCGGTTGCGCCGCCGCCAGGAAAAGGAAACGGCACGCAAGACCGCCGGCAAGAAACTGCGCCTGCCCGGCAAGCTCGCCGACTGCACCGATGCCGGCACCGAGGGCTCCGAGCTCTTCATCGTCGAGGGTGACTCGGCAGGTGGCAGCGCCAAGCAGGCCCGTGATCGCAAGACGCAAGCGGTGCTGCCGCTGCGCGGCAAGATCCTCAACGTCGCCTCGGCCGGCAAGGACAAGCTGACGGCGAACGCGCAGCTCTCCGACCTCGTGCAGGCGATCGGCTGCGGCCAGCTTTTGCAATATCGCGAAGAGGATCTGCGCTATCAGCGCATCATCATCATGACCGACGCCGACGTCGACGGCGCCCACATCGCCTCGCTCCTGATCACCTTCTTCTACCGGCAGATGCCGCGGCTGATCGACGAGGGCCACCTCTTCCTCGCGGTGCCGCCGCTCTACAAGCTGACCCATGGCACGAAGTCGATCTACGCCCGCGACGACGCGCACAAGGAGGCGTTGATCAAGAGCGAGTTCAACGCCAACGCCAAGGTAGAGGTGAACCGCTTCAAAGGCCTCGGTGAGATGATGCCGGCGCAGCTCAAGGAAACCACCATGGATCCGCGCAAGCGGACGCTGCTCAAGGTGGTCCTGCTCGCCGACGACCGCGACACCACGGCGGATTCGGTGGAGCGCCTGATGGGCACCAAGGCCGAGGCGCGCTTCGCGTTCATCTCGGACAAGGCGGAGTTTGCGAGCGAGGAGCTGCTGGACGTCTGAGGCAGTCTTCCGACGTCACGCACAAAGCCCCGGCCTCTGCCGGGGCTTTTTGTTTGCGGCTGCTCGCGGAGGCGCCCGACCAGACCGCGTCCGCTACCCGACTCATCTCGAGGCGGAACGACTCGGCCAACGCCTCACCGGCGCCAAGGCTGAGGCAGGATTGCTACCATTTCGGACAGAGCCGAATTTGCTAACGAGAAGTTACCGGAATTCGATCTTCGGAAAATGACGCAACACATTGCAATGATAGAGCTATTTCTGATTTCGAAGATCGCGCCCGAAATCGCTGCCAGGCGGCGTTTCCCGGCGACTGTGCCTGTCCGGCAACAGCATTTCGGCGGAAAGCAGCTATAGTCCGGGCATCAGATCAATCGGACTTCAGTGCGCTCGCGCCTGCCGGACAGACCAAAGCTTGGGGATTTTGAAATGAAGAAGATTTTGCTCGCACTGACCGCGGTTGCCGCGATGACCGGTTCGGCGTCGGCGGCCGATCTGGCCGCCCGTCCCTACGTGAAGGCCCCGGTTCCGGCGCCCGTCGCCAACTGGACCGGCTTCTACATCTTCGGTGGTGGTGGTGGTGGTGGCCTCTCGAACTCCGATCAGTCCGTCCAGACCACAGTCGGCGCGGTTCCGCTGACGATCGGCCAGCGCCAGGGTGGCTCGGGCTGGTTCGGCACTGTCGGTCTCGGCTACGACTGGCAGTTCAACAGCACCTGGGTCGCCGGCGTGTTCGCTGACGGTCAGTTCGGCAGCATCCGCGGCACGGTTCAGGATCCCTTCTTCGGCATCACCGGCTCGCAGAAGCTGGAAGACTCCTGGGCCGCTGGCGTGCGCCTCGGCTATCTGGTTGCTCCGAACGTTCTCTCCTACGTCAACGGCGGTTATTCCGGCGCTCACTTCGGCCAGACCAACTTCATGACGCTGGCCGGCGTTCCCGCTGGTGCCCACCTCAACAGCTATAACCGCAATGGCTGGTTCGTCGGCGGCGGCGTCGAGAACAGCCTGAACATCTTCGGCATCTCTTCGCCCGGCTGGTTCATGAAGACCGAATATCGCTCGGCCTTCTACAACGCCAAGACCCAGGACGAGCTTATCGATGGCGTTCACCTCCCGACCGGGAACAGCATCCGCGCCAACAGCTGGAACCAGACGATCTCGACCTCGCTGGTCTACCGCTTCAACTGGACCGGTCCGGTCGTCGCGAAGTACTGATCTGATCTGAAATTCGGACGTCAAAGCCCCGGCATTGTCCGGGGCTTTTTCGTTTGCGGCTTCTGTTTTGCGGAGTTCAAGGCTCGATACATCGAGAGCTCCGGTGCGCGGTGCCCCAGCGGGTCGTGCCAGTCCGGAGGCGTCGCCTGAAGCTCTGCGTTCCCAATTCATATGTACCTGACCGGCAACAGCTTTTTGGCTGGAACCGCCTATAGCTTGGTCATCCGATGACTCGAAGTTCAGCGCGCTCGCGCCGAACAGACCAAGGTTGGGATTTGATCATGAAGAAGTTTTTGCTCGCTCTGACGGCACTAGCGGCGATGACCGGTTCGGCCGCGGCGGCTGACCTTGGGGCTCGCCCCTATGTGAAGGCTCCGGCGCCCGCGCCCGTCCAGAGCTGGACCGGCTTCTACATCTTCGGCGGCGGCGGTCTGTGGTCCGCTGACAGCAACATCCAGAGCACCGGTGTTGCCGGAGGGTTCGGTGCCTTCGGACCTGCTGGCACCGCGATAACCCGCGATACGCGCCTGGGCGGCAGCGGCTGGTTTGGAACCGTCGGCGCCGGTTACGATTGGCAATTCAACGGCCGCTGGGTGGCCGGCGTGTTCGCCGACGGACAGTTCGGTGACATCAGTGGCTCGCTGACCGACCCCGCCTTCTGGCAAACTGAAGGCCGCCAAAAGCTTCGCACCAGCTACACGGCCGGCGCGCGGCTAGGCTATCTCGTTGCGCCCAATGTCCTGTCCTACATCAACGCCGGTTACTCTGGTTCGGAATGGTCAGGCACGTCGCAGACGTTTCTGGGTGTGGGACCGGGCGCGAGTACCGCGACGCAGACGACCACTGGCTCCTTCCACCGCGATGGCTTTTTCGTTGGCGGTGGCGTCGAGAACAACCTCGACATCTTCGGAATTGCTGCGCCCGGCTGGTTCATGAAAACCGAATACCGTTCGGCGTACTATGACCGCATTTCCCGGCCCACGACGTTTGCTCCGGGCAATAACTTCGGCGCGCCGGCGGTGGGTCTGACGGGCACCGCAATTACCTTCAAGCCGTGGGTCCAGACCATCAGCACGTCGCTGGTCTACCGCTTCAACTGAAGCGACCCAACTCCCGAGACAGGTCCTGATCCAGTCTGGTTAGACGTCAAAGCCCCGGCATCGTCCGGGGCTTTTCGTTGCCGGACCGTCAGCGGCTCACGCTCGCCTTCAGAGATCGGTACGCCTCTCCAAGCCGGTTCTCGATCCCCGCCCAGCCGGTCTCGGTGATCGCCTCGCCCCGCCCATCGCGAAACGCCATGGCCTCTGCCCGCGTGATGCCGAACTGCCTGATGCCGGAATCGTCCGCGCACTTGCCGTAGGTCAGCGCCGCCACGCGTGCGATGGTGAGGCCATAGTCGCGCGGGTCCGCCGCCTCGCGCCGCGCCTGCCACCAGTCAAGCTCGAGACGGACGGCCTCGTGCGCGTCGAATGCCACGGGCGTGGCCGAGGCAAAATCCCGGTAGTATCCAGCGAGCGCTGGCAGGGCCGCGTCGGCCTCCCGGCGCGACCGCGTCGGCTGGAACGTCCCGGCGGCCCCGGCGGCGCCGAGCGCGATCTGCAAGCTTCTTAGCCCGTCCTATTCGTGAGAGTGCGGCTTTTGGGCCCGATTGATGCGGCCGCACATCTTGTCTGACGAGGCGCACAGGATTGCCTTCGGCTTTTCGCCGCCTGACGACCG
>NZ_JASAUS010000057.1:0-51581 GCF_029953005.1 Bradyrhizobium sp. Mp27
GTTCGAACGCTCAGGTCAACCAAGCCGTTCCGATGACACTGCTGGGGCCCGGCGTCACGCGACGCCGCGGCCAGCCGCGCGCGTAGCCTGTGCGGTAAAATACGCGCTTACAGACAACCGGCTAAAGCGCGATGAGATTGGGACGAATCGTCATCGCGCTTTAGGTTGTTGTTTGAGCATGATCTTTTCGGAAAACCGCTTCGCACTTTTCCGGATCAAGCGTTAGCCGATGCCGAGACCGCGGCAGGTAGCCCGGATTTCGCTTCCGCCTTCGCTCTTCGAGCTACGGCGGACAAGTCGCTGCATCCGGGCTACGCTCGCTCCCCCGGCGTCGGAATACGCAGTTGTCGTTAGTGACGTGTCGCGCGGATTTCGAGCGTCGTCTGGGTGAGCTTGGCCACAAACCCCTCAAAATGCATGACCCTTTGTCTGGTCAATTGTCCATGCAACTCGGCGATCTTCTGGGATTCGGCGATCAACGATCCGCACACCTGTTTCGCGTACTCCATCTGAAGCTCAAAGGCCTCGACGGGTGAGCGCGCCGCCGCGAGCTTTCCCAGGAAGGTCCAGGCGTGCTCAAGCGACGTCCTCGTGTAGTCGCTATAGGCATCGGCAATCGCCTGCGGGCTGGCCTGGGAGGGTTCCACCGGCGCGACGGGCGCGCTTGCAGCGATCTCCATCCCGGAAGCCTCGCCTGGCAAGGCTGCAGCCGAGGGTATCTGGGCACTGATCTCTCGGCTCGTCTCTTGCCTTATCTCTTGCTCGGCCTCTTGCCTGTTCTCTTGGGTGCTCTCTTGCTTGTTCTCTTGCTTAGTCTCTTGGCTGATCTCCGCCGAAGCATCCGGCAATTGATGGGCCGCAGTTGCGTGTTGCTCGCCGGCCCTGGTCCGTTGCCCGGCCTTCTTCTTCGCGCCGCGCCGGCCGGATTTTCCCGTTGTCTTATTTTCGCCCGCACTCAACATTGCAAATAACTCCTGAATATCGCTGAAGCCGCAAGCCTCCGTCGTGTTTGCGCTGAAATCGCGATTGTGGGTTGTCGCTTGCGTGGCGGCCATGTGGTGAGATTTTGCCGGGCATCGGCAAGGCGCAATTCGCGGGTGACGGCCTGGACTGCTTCGCAGAGCCTGTCATCGGGCCGCGCTCCGCGCGGACCCGGTGGCTCGCAATTGCGGGCGTCCTGGTCCTCGCGCGTTCGTCGTCACCCGAACAGGGCGACATAGACCACGTAGAGCCAGCCCAAGATGCCGTGGATGATCGCCCACAGGATCGAATGATTGTTGGTGTAGGAGATTGCGATGGCGAGTGCGGAGCCAAAACCCACGCCGTATTTGGCGCCCTCGACCCGAACCCCGTAGTAGCGATTGCCGTTCATGGCGGTCCTTCCTGCGGGCCACGCTTGCTCATCACGCCTTATAAAAGTCTTCCGCCAATTGTGAAATGGCACACAGACGGCAGCCCTCGGGTCTGCTTCTTTAGCACCGACACTATACCCTCGTGCGCTTGCTCGGCGATGCGCACCGGCGGGTCGGCATTTGGCAATTTCGGGATGATCGCTATGGGCGTTTTCAATCGCACGGCCATGCTTTGCAGCTCTTTCATCGTGTCCACCATGAGCGGGTGAACCGAGAGATTTTCGCGTGCGCGCAACGGCGCGTGCAGGGATTTTTCTTGAGGCCCCGCCGGTGACGGACGGGGCCTTTCCATTTTTCATGTCAGCCCACGACTGCCCGGCGGTGCCTTCGCGAAGAAGGACGCAGGGTCATGTGGGAGTATTTTGGACCCGATTTCGCTTTTGACGTGGTGAAGGGATTTGTCGCCGGCGTTGCCTCCATGGCGTTTCAGGTCGTGGCGCCGCGGGCGTTTCATGCCGCGAAGCGATTTCGCTCGCACTGGGTTGCCAGAAAAGACGCAAGACAAGCCGCAAGGCAAGCACGCCGCAACGCGCCGGCGAATGATGAGCCGTGAGGTAGGATGGGTGGAGCGAACGCTCCACCCATCCTAGTCGGAACTTCATGGTTAGCTCGCCCGCCACGGGTGCGTTTGCAACTGAATATTCGCTGTGGACCAATAGCAAAAGACCCGCTGAGTCGATCAGCGGGTCTCGCTAAGGCTGCGACTACAACGTGGTGCTCACGAACACCCCGTCGTGCTGCCGCAGGTATCGCACTTCATGCAGGTGCCATTCCGCACCAGCGTGAAGTTGCCGCACTCCGAGCACATCTCGCCTTCGTAGCCCTTGGCCTTGGCTTCCGCGCGGCGTTCGGCCTTGGTGGGGACGAGCGTCTGTGCGGTGCTGCCGGCCTTGCTCCACTGGAGGGCCTCTAACTTCTCCGTGGGGGAGAGGTCGTGGCTGGCTTCCTGCTTCAGCGCGACGGCGCCTTCGATGGCATCGCCGGCGCGGGCCGAGGTGCCGTGCGAGGCGAGCGCGGTAACCTTGCTGCCGCCGGTCGGGGCACTGTCGTTGCCCTGGGTGACCGCGGCGGAGCCGCCGCGCATCACCACGAGGTTGTCGGTGCGGGAGCGGGTGAGGCCGCGCGAGACCAGCTTGGTCGCGTGCTGGGTCTCGTCCGGCTCCTTGCCTTCCTCGACGCCCTTGCCGAGCGCGTCGAAGTTCGACTCGGTCGGATCGACATGGGCGAGATCGAAGCGCGACATGTAGCTCACCGCGAGCTCGCGGAAGACATAGTCGAGGATCGAGGTCGCGTACTTGATGCTGTCGTTGCCCTGCACGGGGCCCGCCGGCTCGAAGCGGGTGAAGGTGAAGGCGTCGACATATTCGTCGAGCGGCACGCCGTACTGGAGGCCCAGCGAGACCGCGATGGCGAAGTTGTTGATGAAGGAGCGCAGCGCCGCACCTTCCTTGTGCATGTCGATGAAGATCTCGCCGAGACGGCCGTCGTCATATTCGCCGGTCCGCAGATAGACCTTGTGGCCGCCGACGACCGCCTTCTGGGTGTAGCCCTTGCGGCGATCCGGCATCTTCTCGCGCTCGCGCATCACGATGATGCGCTCGACCAGCTTCTCGACGATCTTTTCCGAGACCTGGGTGGCACGCGCCGCCATCGGCTTCTCGTAGAGCGACTCGACCGCATCCTCCTCGTCCTCGTCCTCGTCGTCGGCGATGAGCTGCGAGTTGAGCGGCTGGCTGAGCTTGGAGCCGTCGCGATACAGCGCGTTGGCCTTCAAGGCGAGTTTCCACGACAGCATGTAGGCGGACTTGCAGTCCTCCACCGTGGCGTCGTTCGGCATGTTGATGGTCTTGGAGATCGCACCCGAGATGAAGGGCTGCGCCGCCGCCATCATGCGGATGTGGCTCTCGACCGACAGATAGCGCTTGCCGATCTTGCCGCAGGGATTGGCGCAGTCGAACACCGAATAGTGCTCGGCCTTCAGGTGCGGGGCACCTTCCACCGTCATCGCGCCGCAGATGTGGACGTTGGCCGCCTCGATCTCGCGCTTGGTGAAGCCCACGGCCTGGAGCAGGTCGAAGCCGGGGGCTGCGATCGCCTCGGCGCCGATGCCGAGCTGGTCGCGGATGAAATCCTCGCCAAAGGTCCACTTGTTGAAGGCGAACTTGATGTCGAAGGCAGTCGGCAGGGCCTTCTCGACCTTGGCGATGGCTTCATCGGTAAAGCCCTTGGCCTTCAGCGTCGAGGCGTTGATAGCCGGCGCGTTGGAGAGCGAGCCGTGGCCGACGGCGTAGGCCTCGATCTCCGCGATCTCGCTCTCGCGATAGCCGAGCGCGCGGAGCGCTGCGGGGACCGCGCGGTTGATGATCTTGAAGTAGCCGCCGCCGGCGAGCTTCTTGAACTTCACCAGCGCGAAGTCGGGCTCGATGCCCGTTGTATCGCAATCCATCACGAGACCGATCGTGCCGGTCGGCGCGATCACCGTGGTCTGGGCGTTGCGATAGCCGTGCTTCTCGCCGAGCTCGAGCGCCGCATCCCAGGCGGCCTGGGCGTGGCTGACGAGGTCAGCCTGCGGGCAGGACACGAGGTCCATCGGCACCGGGTTGACGCTGAGCGCCTCGTAGCCGTTGGACTGGCCGTGGGCGGCGCGGCGGTGGTTGCGGATCACGCGCAGCATGTGCGCGGCGTTCTTCTTGTAGCCCGGGAAGGTGCCGAGCTCGGCCGCCATCTCCGCCGAGGTCTTGTAGGTGATGCCGGTCATCACAGCGGTGAGGGCGCCGCAGAGTGCGCGGCCTTCCTTGCTGTCATAGGACAGACCCATGGTCATCAAGAGGCCGCCGATGTTGGCGTAGCCGAGGCCGAGCGTGCGGAACTCGTAGGAGAGCTCGGCGATCGCGCGCGACGGGAACTGCGCCATCATCACGGAGATTTCGAGCACGATGGTCCAGAGCTGGCAGAGGTGCTCGTAGCCCGCGACGTCGAACTGCTTCGTGGTGGTGTTGTAGAACGTCAGCAGGTTCGCAGACGCCAGGTTGCAGGCCGTGTCGTCCAGGAACATGTATTCCGAGCACGGATTGGACGCGCGGATGTCGCCGGACGCCTTGCAGGTGTGCCAGTCGTTCATGGTGGTGTTGAAGTGCAGGCCCGGGTCGGCCGACGCCCAGGCGGCGTAGCCGATCTTCTCCCAGAGGTCGCGCGCCTTCAGCGTCTTCGTCACCTTCTTGGAGGTGCGGGCGTTCAGGTTCCAGTCGCCATCCGTTTCCACGGCGCGGAGGAAGTCGTCCTTCAGCGAGACCGAGTTGTTGGAGTTCTGGCCTGATACCGTGAGGTAGGCTTCCGAATCCCAGTCGGTGTCGTAGACGTCGAACTGGATGTCCTTGTAGCCCTGCTTGGCGAACTGCATCACGCGCTTGATGTAATTGTCAGGCACGAGGCTGCGGCGCGCGAGCTTGATCTCGCGGCGCAGCGCCGGGTTCTTCTCGGGATCGAAGCAATCGTCGCCCGAGCCTTCGCAGTTCACGCAGGCCTTCAGCACCGCCTTGAGGTGCTTCTGGTTGATCTTCGAGCCGGTGACGAGGGCTGCGACCTTCTGCTCCTCCTTCACCTTCCAGTCGATATAGGTCTCGATGTCGGGGTGATCGACGTCGACCACGACCATCTTGGCCGCGCGGCGCGTGGTGCCGCCCGACTTGATCGCGCCCGCCGCGCGGTCGCCGATCTTGAGGAAGCTCATCAGGCCGCTCGAGCGGCCGCCGCCGGAGAGCTTTTCGCCTTCGCCGCGCAGGCGGGAGAAGTTGGAGCCGGTGCCGGAGCCGTACTTGAACAGGCGCGCTTCGCGGACCCAGAGGTCCATGATGCCGCCTTCGTTGACGAGGTCGTCACCGACGCCCTGGATGAAGCAGGCGTGCGGCTGCGGGTGCTCGTAGGCCGACTTGGACTTGGTCAGCTTGCCGGTGAAGGGGTCGACGTAATAGTGGCCCTGGCCGGGGCCGTCGATGCCATAGGCCCAGTGCAGGCCGGTGTTGAACCATTGCGGCGAGTTCGGCGCGACCATCTGCATGGCGAGCATGTAGCGGATCTCGTCATAGAAGGTCTGGGCGTCCTCGTCGGAGGAGAAGTAGTTGCCCTTCCAGCCCCAATAGGTCCAGCAGCCGGCGAGACGATCGAACACCTGCTTGGCGCTGAGCTCGCTGACATAGCGCTCTTTCTCGGGGAGAGCGGCGAGCGCCTCGGTGTCGGGCACGGAACGCCACAGGAAGGAGGGAACGGACTCCTCCTCGACCTTCTTCAGGCGCGCGGCGACGCCGGCCTTGCGGAAGTACTTCTGGGCGAGCACGTCGGAGGCGACCTGCGACCACTCGGTCGGCACCTCGACGTTCTCAAGCTTGAACACGACCGAGCCGTCGGGATTCCGGATCTCCGACGTGGTCAGCCGGAAATCGATCCCGGCGTAAGGTGACTGTCCTGAAGTGGTGTGGCGCCGCTCAATCCGCATGGTCTTGCCCCGTCCTTTTATCTGCCGGACTGCCTCCGCAAGGCGCCCGGGTCGCTATTTCGGTTCGCGATTCCTCCGAGGGCCTCATCGGCCCAAAGGCTTCGCAGTTCAGCCGGTGGATCCGGCCCAGTTTCTCCCGGCGCGATGGTTCTCATCCGCCGGCATGTCCACACCCATCCGCCCCCAAGGGGATGTGCGCGACATGCGTTCAACGCCCCACACGCCACTTCAACCAATGCCATCCGAGCCTGTTGCCGGCCCGTTCTGGCGCCGAAGGTCTGCATTTCGAGGGCAGACAAGCCCTCATCCGCGGCCTTTGGCTGGCTTGGCGGAGTGACGATTTGCGAGACCCTTTGGGGGAGTGCCGGCGGGACGCAAACTCACTCGCGCCGAACGGACCGAAAGCTAGGACTCTCCGTTGCGCCCGTCAAGAACTAGTGCGAGTTCCTGAATCAAATACTAAATATGGTGGATTGCGGGGGATAACAGGGGGCAAGCCCGCGCCTGTTGTTGAGCCAAGTATCAGTGAGTCCTCAGGGATTCCCAACCAAAAAAATTTGCATCCCATGACGATACGGACCCTTCACCCCGCTGTTCACAGGGCAGGTATATTTTTCGGGACCGGGCTTGCCTCAGCGGGACTCACGTAGGGCTACGGAAGGTGAGGGCAGGCATGCCCGCCGGGGTGGTGGTGGCGCGCGCGAATCCGCGCCAAGCTGACCGCGATTTTGCCGGGTACCCCACATGCTTGATTCGACTCGCCGGGATGCGCGACCGCGCATCGCCCCGGCCGGCCTGATGTTCCTCGCCATTACCTCGATCGGCTGGGGCTTCAACTGGCCGGTGACGAAGTTCCTGCTGTCCGAGCTGCCGCCGCTGACGCTGCGCGGGGTGACCGGGGTGCTGGGCGCAGTGCTGCTCGCCGTCCTCGCGCTGATCCGCCGGCAGAGCCTCAAGGTGGGGCCAGGGATCTGGCCGCGCTTACTGACCGCCGCCGTCCTCAACGTCACCGGCTGGATGGTGCTGATGGGCCTGGCTCTGCTCTGGCTGCCGGCCAGCGAGGCGGCGCTGATCGCCTACACCATGCCGGTCTGGGCCTCGCTGATTGCCTGGCCGGTGCTGGGCGAGCGGCCGACCGTGCTGCGCACGCTGGGGCTGGTGATGGCCTTCGTCGGCCTGGCCTCGATCATGGGCGGCAACGGCTTTGCCGCGAGCGTGGAGAAGCTGCCGGGCATCATCATGGCGCTGGGCGGCGCGATCGGCTTCGCCGTCGGCACGGTGTTCTCGAAGAAGTACCCGATCCACCTGCCGCCGATCACGGCCGCGGCCTGGCAGATCGGGATCGGCTGCCTGCCGATCTCGATCATCGGCCTCTTGGTCGAGACCACGCATCTTTCGCTGGTGACGCCGGTCGGCTGGTGGCTGCTGGTCTATTCCACTGTGGTGCAGTTCTGCATCGCCTATGTCAGCTGGTTCGCGGCACTGGCGCGCCTGCCGGCGTCAGTGGCCGCGATCGGCACCATGGCCGTGCCTGTCATCGGCGTGGTCGCCTCCGCGCTGGCGCTGGGCGAGCCGTTGGGGCCGGGCCAGATCGCCGCGCTGATCTTCACGCTGGCGGCCGTGGTGCTGGCGACGCGCTAGCTCGAGAACCAGGCATTACCATGCGTAGCGGATCGCGCCCTTGCCGGCATAGCTTTGCGTGACATTCGAGAACTCGCCCTCGAACGTCGCGGCGGCAGACCAGCCGTTGGTCCACTGCCATTCGGCCGAGGCTGTGGTCAGCGCGGAGTCGGGCGCCTGCGCCGTACCGTTGACGACGAAGCTTGCGCCCGGCAGCGACTGGAAGGTCGGAGCAATCGAACGATCCGGATTAAAATCATGCGCCCATGCAAGGCGGCCGCGCAGCGTGACGATGCCGTTCTGCATGGCGAATGATTTGTCGGTGCGAATGCCGAGCTCGCTGCGCGTGTCGGTCACGCTCTTGGCGGCATAGGTCTGTGCAAACAACGGCGAACCGGCGACGACACTTTCGGCATAGGCCGGCAGGTCGAATGTGGTGAATTGCCCTGCGGCGTAGGGCGTGATGCCGAGACCGCCCAGCGTCGGCATGGCGAAGCGGTAGCCACTCTCCACGCGACCCGAATACGCTTTCGCGTTGAACTCGGCGCGCAGGTGGTCGATGCCGGCGACCGTGACGATGCGGTTGGTCGTGATGTCCTGCCAGCCATAAGCCAGCGCAGCAATGATGTAGGCCGCACCGACGTTATGGCGAACGAAGGCGCCGGCCTGGAACAGGTCGGAGCTGCCATAGCCGAGGCCGTTGACGTTGAAGCCGGTGCGGCCGCCCGCCAGCGCAAATCCCGCGAGCGTGTCCGGCGAGATCCGATAGTCCGCACCGACCGCGATGCCGTAGATGCTGCTCGCGCTGTTGTTCGAGCCGATGATGGCGTTGCCGGCCGTGGTCTGCGACCCGCCGAAGCCGGCGGCCCACACGCTCCAGCGTTGGTCGAAGGTCGGAGCTGCCAGCGCCTTGGTGGACATCGCAGCATAAGCGTCGCGCTCGCCAACAGTTCGACCGCGTGCCGCGTAGGCCGAGCTGTCCTCGGCATATGCATTCGGCGGGCCGCCGGCGCTGACGGGACCGCGGCGACCGGAGATGAATGGATCCGTCATCACGCCCATGAACTGGTTCATCGCGTTGAACGTCGTCTGTTGGGAACCGGTGGCGCTCTCGCCGGAGACCTGGGTCAAGCCGGCGGGATCGAGCCCGAAGAAGCCTATCGGAAGGCCGCCGTTATTGTTGAAGGCGTAGGTCAGCGCGTTGGCGACGTTCTGCTGGTTGACGTTGAGGCCGGTGTAATTGGTGAAGGCGGCGGTCAGGTTCAGATAGGCGTTGTTGGCGTCATAGCTCAGCGTATCGCTGGCGCCCGTCGGCAGTCCGACATTGGTGATGCCCGCGAACGTCGTGCCGCCACGTCCGCCGGCCGCGGTCAGGATCGTGTATGTCTTCGAGACATAGCTGCCGGGCAGGAAATTCGCGACCACGGTCGCGCCTGTCAACGTCGCCGCGCCCGTGACATTGGCGAAGCTCGACGTCGATGGATTGACCGCAACGACGTAGAGCGCGCCCGATTGGAAGGCCAGATTGCCGGCGACCATCGTCGACGTCCCGGGCGTGTTGACGGCTCCAGGCATGAACGTGCCACCAGCATTGATCGTCGCTGCGCCGATAGTGCCCGTGCCGCCAAGCGTGCCGCCGGCGTTCACGGTCATGGTCGAATTGGCCAGCGAGCCGTTCACCAGCAGCGTGCCGGCGGCGATCGACCACGGCAATGCAGCGCTATTGGTGCCGCTTAGCGTCCAGGTCGAAGCGCCCGTCTTCTCGAAGCTCGCGAAGCCCCGATACTGCGCAGCGGCGCCGATCAGCGAAACGTCGAAAGAAGCAGTGGGGTTGGTGTTGCCGCCGAACTGCAAGGCGCCGTTGCCCGTCTGATCGACGACGTTGCCGCTGAAGCTGTAGCCGGCCTGAAGCTGCAGCGTGTTCGCGCCGCCGGTGAAGGTGATGGCGTTGGCACGCGTGACGCCGTCGCCGGCGAGACCGCCTGAAATCGATCCGCTGTTGATGATGCTGAGATTGGTGCCGATGACGCCGGCGCCGCCTGCACCGACCGCGCCGGAGACCCCGGCGGTGACGGTGCTGCTGCCGGAGCTACCGCTCGCGCCGGCGCTGCCGCTCACGCCGGAGAAGCCGTTCGTCCCCGTGGTGCCGTTCGTGCCGCCGCTGGCGGCCAAGGCCCCGGCACCGCCGACGCCGCCGGAGCCGCCGACACCACCGCTGCCGGCGCTGCCCGCGGTGCCGCCGAGGCCACCCATGCCCGCGGCCCCGGCGATGCCGCCATTGCCGCCGGTGATCGTGCCGCGATTGATCAGCGTGCCGCCGTTGGAGAAGGCGGCGCCAACGCCGCCGGTGCCACCATAGCCGCCATCGCCGCCGCGGCTCGAGGCGCTGCCACCGTTGCCGGCATTGCCGCCGGCACCGCCAAATCCGCCGGTCCCGCCGTTGCCGCCATTGCCGCCATCGGTCGAGCCGACCACGTTGACGCCAGCGGTGCCGTTGCCGCCAGCGCCGCCAACGCCGCCGACACCGCCGTTGCCCGCATTGCCACCGGCGCCGCCGTTGCCGCCACTGCCTGCGGTGCCGCCGCGGCCGCCATCGCCGCCGGTGATGATGCCTTGATTGGTCAGCGTGCCACCGTTTGAAATGGTCGCGCCGGCGCCGCCGGCGCCGCCATGACCACCTACGCCGGCATTGCCGGCGCTTCCTCCGCTCCCGCCGTTGCCACCCATTCCGCCGGCGGCGCCGCTGCCGCCGCTGCCGCCAGCGACGGCCGGGAGAAGGGCACTCGCGCCAGCACCGCCGGTGCCCGCTGCGCCGGCGTCACTGCCGTTGCCCCCGGCGGCGCCGTTGCCGGCATTGCCGCCGGAGCCGCCAATCCCGCCGGTGCCACCAGCGATGCTGCCCGAAACTGTAACGGTCCCGCCGTTCGTGAGCTGGACACCATCGCCGCCGCTGGATCCGCTACCGCCAATGCCGCCATTTCCGCCGGCGCCACCATTCCCGCCGTTGCCGCCAGCGCCACCAACCAGACCGTTGTTGCCATTGAGAAAGCCGGAGCCGGAGGACCCGTTGGCGCCATTGTCGCCTGTGCCGCCGGCGCCGCCGATCCCGCTTGCGCCGCCATTGGCGCCGTTGCCGCCAGCGCCGCCATTGCCACCGGCGCCTCCCATGATCGTTTGGGAAATTGAGAGCGTGCCACCGCTCGTCACCTGCAGACCAACGCCACCGTCGGCACCATTGGCGCCATCGCCTGCGTGGGCGCTGGCGCTGCCGCCGGTGCCACCATTGCCACCGCGCCCGCCGGCTACGCCGAGCCCGATGCTGGATCCCGCGTTGCCGCCGTTGCCGGCCATGCCGCCGGCGCTGCCTGCACCGCCAGCGCCACCGCTGCCGCCGGTACCTGCCGTGACGCTTTGCAAAATCGTCACGGTGCCGCCACCCGTGACCTGGATGCCGTCGCCACCGCTGCCGCCGATCGCACCATTGCCGCCGGCACCAACCCCGCTATTGCCGCCGTTTCCACCGGTCCCGCCATCGAGCGCGCCGAGAACATTGGCGCCGGAAGCGCCCGCACCACCGCTCCCGCCGTGACCCGCTGTACCGCCGCGCCCGCCGCTGCCGCCATCGCCGCCGGCGACCGTTTGCTGGACCGTCGTGGTGCCTGCGCTGGTGACCTGCACGGCGGTGCCGCCATTGCCGCCGCCGCCGGCAGCGCCCCCGCTGCCGAGGACGTTGCCACCGGTCACGCCGGTCACACCAGCGACGCCCAGGGAGAGAGCACTGGCTCCATTGCCGCCGCTCCCGCCGGCGCCGCCACTGCCACCAACCCCACCCGCGCCGCCGGTCGCCGCTATCGAAAGCGTGCTGCCGCCGACGCTGACCTCTACGCCGGTGCCACCCCCACCGCCGCCGCCACCGATGCCGCCGCTGCCCCCTCCCGCGCTCGCATCAAGGCCGCCAATGACAGCAGAACCATCGGCGCCGCTCGCACTGGCGCCGCCGTGACCGCCAGCGCCACCCGCTCCACCGGAGCCGGCACCGAGCGCACCTTCGCCGCCACCGCCACCGCCACCGCCACCGCCGCCGCCACCGCCACCGCCACTACCCGCAGTCAGGGCTGAGTTGCCGTTGCCGCCGTTTCCGCCGTTGCCACCGACAACGTTGCCGCCATCACCACCCAGTCCGCCGTTGCCGCCTGAGGTGGCCGTGCCCCCGGAGCCTCCGGTGCCGCCTGCGGCAGCGCCGCCGCCGCCGCCCGCGCCTTGTCCGGTCGCGTTGTCACCGCCATTCCCACCATTAGGAGAGGCGCTGGTACCGGCCGCGCCACCGCCGCCGCCCGTGCCATTGCTACCGGCTCCGCCGGCGCCGCCGTCGGCGCGCGCCGACACGATCGTCAGCGCCAGTGCGACGGCCGTGCTCGCCAACAATGCGGGGAGCCTGAAACGGCGCCGGGTCGGACAAGAACCAATTCTCGATTCAATTATCAATTTTATTACCGGCAGACTTGGCACCGCCCCGCAGGCCATTCCGAGGTGAAATCCTCAGAAACAGACCGCAACATATTCGCTCGCCGAAGCGGCTCAACGAGAATGGTCTTGCCCGCCAGGAATACCGTTTGATTTCGGTCGCCTGTCACCCGGAAACAACATCGACACCCGCCGCGAGACCGCGGATGACGTCAGCGAGCATTCGTAATTCAGTGCAGTTCTCAGTCAGCGCACAGACAATCCGCGCGCTTTCGAAGCCGTGAGAAAATGCTCTAGCCCGCCGTCATCCCGCCGCCGTTCAGCGCCTTCCTGATCATCTCGGCGAGCTGGTTGCGGCGGTAGGGTTTTGTCAGCAGCAGCACGCCGTCGTCGAGCTTGCCGTGGTGGACGATGGCGTTGTCGGTGTAGCCGGAGGTGTAGAGCACCCTCACGCCCGGCCGGCGCTTGGCCACCTCTTCGGCGAGCTCGCGGCCGCTCATGCCGCCGGGGATGACGACGTCGGTGAACAGGAGGTCGAAGTCCTGGCCGGCCTCGATCATGTCCAGCGCGGCCCGGCTGTCGGGCGCGGCGACGGTGTCGTAGCCGAGGCTCTGCAGCTGCGCGGTGACGAAGTTGCGCACCAGCGTGTCGTCCTCGACCACGAAAATGGTCTCGGCGCCGCCTTCGGCCTGCGGCGCCACTGGGGCGGCCGCATCCGTCATGCCGTCGCCCGGCGGCAGATAGAGCTTGATCGTGGTGCCGTGGCCTTCCTCGCTGTAGATCTTGATGTGGCCGCCGGACTGCTTGACGAAGCCATAGACCATGGAGAGGCCGAGGCCCGAACCCTTGCCGACCTCCTTGGTGGTGAAGAACGGCTCGAAGGCCTTCTGCTGGATGTCCGCCGACATGCCGGTGCCGGTGTCGCTGACCGCAAGCATCACGTAGGGGCCGGGCTGCACCTCGGCGTGGGCCTGCGCATAGGCCTCGTCGAGCACGACGTGGTGGGTCTCGAGCAGCAGCTTGCCGCCGTTCGGCATGGCGTCGCGGGCGTTGATCGCCATGTTGAGCACGGCATTGGTGAGGCGGGACGGATCGATGTGCGCGGTCATCGGTCCCTGTTCCAGCACGGTCTCGATCTGGATCTGCTCGCCGAGCGTGGGGCGTAGCAGCTTGGCGATATCGGCGATCGCGCCGTTGATCTCGACATTGCGCGGTTGGAGCGGCTGCCTTCGTGCAAAGGCGAGCAGATGCTGGATCAGCTCGGCGCAGCGCTCGGCGGCATCGTCGATCAGGCGGGCCACGCGCTGGAGCTCGGGCTGCTGCTTCAGGCTCGCCACCAGCGTCTCGGTATTGCCGGAGATCACCGTGAGCATGTTGTTGAAGTCGTGCGCGACGCCGCCCGTCAGCTTGCCGATCGCATCCAGCTTCTGCGACTGGTGCAGCTGCCGCTCGGTTTCGCGCGACGTGGTCGCGTCGTGATAGACCAGCACGGCGCCGGAGACGTTGCCTTGTCCGTCGCGCATCGGCCGGCCGCTGATCATCAGATGGCGGGGATCGTTGCCGTTATGCGGGCGGACGATCATCTCCAGATTCTCGAACTGCTCGCCGCGCAGCACGCGCGTCGAGGGCAGCTCGTCGGCCCTGAGCGGCGTGACGCCATCGCCGTGAAACACGTCGGACAGGGCGCGCAGATTGCGCAGGCTCATGCCGGCGCGATGCAGCAAGATGCGCTCCGCGGCCGGATTGGACAGAAGGACAGTGCCCTCGGCGTCGATCACCAGCACAGCCTCGGCCATGCTGTGGAACGTGCTCTGGAGCACGTTCACCGACAGCCGCAGCTCGTCATGCGCGTTGACGAGATGCTCGGTGCGCTCGGCGACGGCCGCCTCGAGTTGCTCCTTCGCCGCCGTGGTCTCCAGCAGGGTGCTCTTCAGCGCGACCGTGGTGCGCTGGCTCTCGCGCATCAGCATCGCGACCAGCAGCAGGATCACCAGCGCGCCGATCACATCGATGCCGAGCAAGACGATGCCGGTGCGGCGGGAACTTAGGGCGCGGGCGGCGAGCAATCGCTCTTCCTCCGCGCTCAGCTGATCGAGATTGCCCATCACCGTGTCCATGAGGCCGCGGCCCTCGCCCTTGCCCTGGAGCGCGGCAACGCCGGCCTGGTCGTTCTCGGCGCGCCGGCGCATCACCTCTGCGGCGATCTCGACCCGGCGCAGCGCCAGCGGCTCGGTGCCATCGATGAGCGCGACCTGATCGGGATTGTCACGCAGGCTGCGCTTGAGGTCGGCCAGCGCCGGTGCGATCTGGGCGTGCACCGCCTGAAACTCGTCGCTGAAGCTCGGGTTGCGATAGATCTCGTAGCCGCGCGCGGCGCTCTCGGCGCGCCGCATCAGCACGCGCAGATCGGAGATCTTCTTCTGCGTCTCGATGGTGTGATTGACCCAGGCGGCATCGTACCGCGACTTGACGTCGAGTCCGATCGAGGCGGCGGTGATGATCAGGAGGATTGCAAGTCCAGCACCGAGAATGACGCGCTGCGTTGGGATCAAGGGGCTTCTTTCTTGTCCTTCGGCTGCGCGGCCTCGCCGAGGCATTCCCGGATCGTGGTCAGGAGCGCGTCCGGCGTGAACGGCTTGCGCAGGCAGCGTGTCGCGCCGAGTTCCAGTGCCATGCGGAGGAAATCGGGGGAGGGCGACGCAGACGAGGCGAAGGCGTAGCCAGACATCGCGATCAGAGGGATCGCCGGCGCGCGCTCGTGAAAGATGCGGATGGATTCGAAGCCGCGCATGTGCGGCATGAAGATGTCGACCAGCATCACGTCGAACGTCTGCGCTTCGAGCGCAGCCAGCCCCGTTTCGCCGCCGTCAGCCATCGTGACATCGAAGCCCTGACGTTGGAGCAGGACCTCGATGGTCGCGCCGACCATCGGATCGTCATCTACCACGAGGATACGCGGCATGACATTTCCCAGTAGATCGAAGTCCCAACATTCATCGGTGATATAGGCGAATCGCGGGACGGGTCAATTTGGGATTGGATCATTGTAGATATGCACGGTGCGGTGAATAAAGGTCCCTCGCGCTCGCGTGCATAGATCCTCCCACGCGATGCGCGGGCTGCGCGCGAAACAGGCGATGAGCGCGCGACAAACGAAAGAGGCGCCGCAACGATGCGACGCCTCTTCCGTCAAGCGTTGTCGATCTGCTTACGGGCAGGGATGACGCTGGCCGTCATAGCCGAGATACGTGCCCGAGGCCGGATCGTAGGACTTGAAGCGCTGCGCGCAATAAGCCGACGAGTCACCACCGTTGTCCGGCACCACCGCGACCGACGGCTCGTCATAGTAGCTGTCGTCGCCATAGTAATAGGGATCGTTGTAGTACCCGCCACCGTAGTAGGCGTAAGAGCCTAGCCCGCCGATCGCAGCACCGGCTGCGACGCCCGGCCAGAAACCGCCACCGTGACGACGCCAGCCGCCACCGTGCCAGTTGCCGCCGCCGCCACGCCAGTTATTACCCGCGACTGCGAGGGGACGGCCACCGCCGCCGCTAAAGCCTGGTCCTGCGGTCGGACGCATGGGTAGGCCGGCGCTCGGGCGCATGGCTCCGGCTGCGAAATTGCCGCCGCCGCCGATCCGCGCGCCGCCAAAGCTGCCGCCGCCCATGCGGGCGCCGCCACCACCGAAATGGGCGCCGCCGCCACCGCCAAAATGACCACCGCCGCCACCGCCGTGGCCACCACGGCCCTGGGCGAAGCTCGGCGTCGCCAACGGAAGGACCAACGCGACCGCTGCCGCGGCGCTCAAAATTCTCAGACTTTTCATGTTCAAACTCCTTATTCCCTGAAGCAAACCTCTTGAAGGGCCCGCGGTTCCAGGGTTCACGCCGGTGTGCGCGTGTGGCGCAGGTTTCCATGCCGCCGCTGTACCCGGCATGAACGGATCGCGTCCGATTTGCGGCAGTGCTTGCGCCGGGGCACCATATTTTGCGGGGGCACGGCCGTCCCCGCGGAACTGGACATTTCGCCGCCCGGATGGCATCAGGGCCTCACGAAGCAGGGCCCTAGCCGTATGAAACAGTTCTTCCTCAAGTTCTTCACCTGGTGGAGTGGCCAGACCTTTGGCACCCAACTCTGGACCAAGCGGTACGGCGAGCTGGTCGGCCAGGACGAGCAGGGAAACCGCTATTATCGGACCCGCGGCGGCGCGATCGATCCGACACTCGGCTTCGAGCGGCGCTGGGTCATCTATAACGGCTACGCCGAAGCGAGCCGCATTCCCACGGGTTGGCACGGCTGGATGCATCACGTCGTCGATGTGCCGCCGACTGAAGAGAACTACCAGCCGCGCGAGTGGCAAAAGCCGCACCAGCCGAACCCCACCGGCACGCCGAACGCCTATCGGCCCTCCGGCTCGACGCTTGCCAGCGGCAAGCGTCCCAAGGCGACCGGCGACTATCAACCCTGGACGCCCGGCTAGCTTTCCGATCTCCGTCCGAATCCTTGCCGTGGGGTTGGATGCACCAGCATCCGCCTCACCTTGCTGTGGACAACGGGAACAGCGGGGACAGCGCCTGCGCGGGCGTTGCAGCTACGCGAGCGATGCGGCTCAATGGTCCCATCTTACGGAGATGGGAGACCATCGCGTTCGGTTCGGGCAACAGCTCGCGACTGTCCCGAGATGCAGCGGCCGCCGACCAGGACTCGATCGGGAGATAGGCCCCCGGTCTGGAAGTTCGAAATCGCCCGATGGAATGTGCAGCCACCGTAAGACAGGAAAGGCCGCTTGGGAAACCGAGCGGCCTTTTTCTTTTGGGGACTTGCGGGAGGTCTCGTGCCCCGGACGCTGCGCAGCACGAAGTGGTGCGCTGCTGAGCCGGGGCCCATTTCTCCCAGCAATCCGTGTGGTGTGGGTCCCGGCTCAGCGGAGCAGCGTTGCACGCTGCGCCGCGTCCGGGACATCAGAGCTACATCACCCGCTCAGCCGCGCGCTTGACCGCCTCGAGGCGGCGGGCCTGGTTTGCGGCGCCGCGCTCTCTCAGCAAGGCCAGCACTTCGGCCGGTGCGGTGTCGGGCGAGCCGGAAGTGAACGGTGGTGCCGGGTTGTATTCGATCTGGAGCTGGATCGCTTCCGCCGTGGCGCGGTCGACCAGGATCGACACCAGCGTCAACGCGAAATCGATCCCGGCGGTGACGCCACCGCCGGTGACGCGGTTGCGGTCGATGCAGACGCGCGTCTTGGTCGGCGTTGCGCCGAACTGGCCGAGCATCTCCATCGCGCTCCAATGGGTGGCGGCGCGGTAGCCCTTGAGCAGGCTGGCAGCGCCGAGTGCTAGCGCCCCCGTGCAGACCGAGGTGACGTACTTGGCGCCTTCGGCCTGCCTGCGCAGGAAATCCAGTACCTCTTCGTCGTTGAGCAGGTCGTTGGTCCCGCCGCCGCCGGGCACGCAGATCACGTCGAGCTGAGGACAGTCGGCGAATGTCGTGGTCGGCATCAGCGTCAGCACGGAGTCGCTCGGCACCGGCTCGATCCGTTTCCAGATCAGGTGCAGCTTGGCGCCGGGGACGGAGGAGAACACCTGCAAGGGGCCCGTGAAGTCGAGTTGGGTGACGCGCGGAAACACCAAAAGACCGATCTGGAGCGGTGACGACATGGGCAGGTCCTCCAAAGATGGGCTTGACGGACGCAGCCTCTCATGATGCCATTCCGTCCAAAATGGCGTATTTCCCTCACTTTCGGACATCACCATGATCGGCATCCTGATCTTCCCGGATTTCCAGTTGCTCGATGCGGCCGGCCCGATCTCGGTGTTCGAGATCGCGGCGCGCTGCACGGGCAAGACGACCACCGGAATCCGCGTGCTGGCACTGAACGCGGGGCCCGTGCGCAGCTCGTCCGGCGTGGAAATGATGGCGCGCGACTTCAGGTCGGCAAACGCGATCACCACGCTGGTCATCGCGGGTGGCGCAGGCGTGACGGACGCCGCACGCTGCGAGGTCACGCGGGCCTTCGTGCAGCGGCTGGCGAAGCGAGGCGTGCGGGTCGCGAGCGTCTGCTCGGGTGCCTATGTGCTGGCCGAGGCGGGCCTGCTCGATGGACGCCGCGCCACCACGCATTGGGGCCGCACACGGGATTTCGTCGCGCGCTATCCCAAGGTGAAGTTCGAGCCGGACCAGATCTTCACGCATGACGGCTATGTGTGGACGTCGGCGGGCATCACGGCGGGTATCGACCTCGCGCTCGCGATGGTCACCGAGGACCATGGCGAGGAGATCGCGCAACAGGCCGCCCGTCAGCTCGTGCTGTATCATCGCCGCAGCGGCGGCCAGTCGCAGTTCTCCTCACTGCTGGAATTGAAGACACCGAACGGCCGGTTCGGCACGCTGCTGTCCTGGGCGCGCGAGAACCTCGACGCCCGGCTGACGGTCGAAGATCTCGCCGATCGTGCCGGCATGAGCGCGCGGCATTTTGCCCGCGCCTTTGCCGCCGAGACCGGCACGACGCCGTCGAAGGCGATCGAGCGCTTACGGATCGAGGTCGCGCGCGAGCGCGTGCAGTCCTCGCGCGAGGCGATCGAGCTCGTCGCGGAGGCGACCGGATTTGGCGACCCCGAGCGCATGCGGCGCGCCTTCATCCGCGCCTTCGGCCAGCCGCCGCAGGCGCTGCGGCGCGCGGCGCGGGCGGGCTAGGAACTCTCACCTGGCACTCGAGCGTGGAGGCGAAGATGGGCGGGATGGAGTACAGCAACGAGAACGCGAAACGGCTTCAGAGACTTTATCTCACGGGGGACGTGACCGCCCAGCGCGCGGAGACTCTTCGGCAGCTAAATCTGGCTCCCGGCGAGAGCGTTCTCGATATCGGATGCGGTCCCGGCTATCTCTGCGAAAGCATGGCGCAGATCGTCGGGCCTGATGGTGCTGTCGGCGGTATCGATGTGTCGACTGACCTGATCGCGGTCTGCAACCGGCAGAAGGCTTCCGCCTGGATTTCATATGCGATCGGCAACGCGACGGAATTGAGTCAAGCGGATGCGTCGTTCGATGTCGTCGTGTGCACGCAGGTTGCCGAGTACGTGCCCGATGTCGACCGCGTCCTCGCAGAGACATTTCGCGTGCTCAAGCCGGGGGGCCGCACGATTTTTGTCGCAACGGACTGGGACGCGGTGGTGTGGCATTCCGAAAGCCCGGAACGTATGGCCGCGGTGATGAAATCATGGGAAGCGCACTGCGCTCACCCGCGTCTCCCAAGGTCGATGGCCCACAGATTAGCTAATGCACGACTTCACCTGGACGGAGCGTCGGTCTTTCCAATCCTGAATTTGCAGTACGATGACGATAGCTACAGTAAGGGGCTGGCTCAGGGCATTCGGGACTTCGTCGCCCGCAGGAACGACGTTTCAGCCGATGATCTCGAAGCCTGGCACAGCGAGTTCGAGCTTCTGGGCGGGGCGGGACAATACTTCTTCAGCACCAACCGCTATCTCTTCAAGGCCTCAAAGCCGGCTGCGCCGCCGCTATGACTGCGTCCTCCCAAGGTGAAGTTCGAGGCGATCAAGCGCTTAAGGATCGAGGTTGCGCGCGAGCGTTAGGCGTTACCGCCGCAGGCCCATCGGCTTGCGGCGATTGACCTCAGACGCCGTGGTAAACCAGCCGCACGAAGAACTCCGGCGTGATGACGAACTGGCCCCATTTGGCATCGAAGGCGGCGGTCGGCTTGACCGAGATCGTTTCTTCGAGAGAGCGTCCTTGGCTCTTGAGTTTCGCCACGTTGTCGTGGATGGCGACCAGCATATCGCGATAGGCCGACAGCTCTTGCCTGTTGCTCACCGGCGCGCCGTGGCCGGGAATGACGATGGTTTGCTTCGTTGCGGCCGCGAGGTTCGCTTCCGTGGCCTTGATTATGCCTCCGATGCTTCCGCCGGTCGAATAGTCGATGAAGGGATAGATGCCATTCCAGTAGGTGTCACCGACGTGGAGAATGTCCGCCTCGCTGAAATTGACTGATATGTCGCTGTCGGTGTGCGCCGGTCCGTAATATCTGAGCTGAAGGGTCGATCCGTTCAGCTTCAGGGTCTTGTCCGTGTCGAAAATGTCGGTCGGAACGGCGGCAAGGGCTGAGGGCGTAAAATTGAAATCCCAATCCTCGACCCTCTGTGTGGACATGAGATGCTTGTGGGTGTTTTCGTGCGCCGTGATCTCGGCTCCCTCTGCGTTTAGCCATGCATTGCCGTCCGCATGGTCGAAGTGCCAATGCGTGTTGATCAGGTGCGTGATCGGATCGCGGCTGAGACTGTTCGCCGCTTCCAATATGCGCAGCCGAGAGGCCGTGATGCCGGCATCGACGAACACCTTGCCGTCTCGTCCGGTCAGCACCGCGATATTGCCACCGGAGCCCTCGAGGATGCTGACATTGCCGCGAAGCTTGTGGACCTTGATCTTTGTCTTGGCAGCCTCGTCACGGATCAGATCGACGATGCTGCGTGCCTTGGCGTAGGCTGTCGCGGGGCTGAACCAACCGCCCGTTGCAGCGAAGCCGGCGGCGGCCGCGCAGCAGAGGCAGAAACCGCGACGTGAGAGCATGGGCTGATGATTGGCTGACATGGTCATGGCCTTTCCTCCGTTTGGCACGGCGCGCTTGCACCGTCGTGGCTACGCTTCGCGAACGGGTAGGCCTGGCGGCCCGGGCGGTGAATGCTCCCGCGGATCAGCTTCGTGCCCGAGCGGATCATTTGGATCTGGTGAGGCGCTGGAATCGTTTGGCCAAAGCGGCCGTGGATATGCTCGGAGCGCGCTGGCGGCGCTGCCGAGGGAGGCCACGGGTGGTGATCAACCAGAGAGGGCCGGCTTCATTCCGGATTTACGGGCGCGCGCCCTGGGTCGTGCTGCTTGCAGCGGACGCGTCCGCGCGCGCCGTGAATCGCCGCGCGATCGGCGTCAGCATGTAGGGCGCAAGATGGATCGGAAACTGCGTCATCGCGAAATAGAGCCAGGTGGTGGGCGGCAGCGCGCCAGCGGTCGCGGCCAGCATCAGGCCCAGATTGCGCTGTGACACCATCAGCCCGAGCGCCAGCGCGCGCTCATAGCCGATGCGGCGGAACAGCAGCGTGGTGACGGCGAGCAGCGTGAAATAGATCGCGAAGGACAGCGCCGCCAGGCCGATCGTGAAGAGCGGCTGGGCCACGAGGTCGCTCACGACATCGCCCATGATCGCGGCTGCGAAGGTCAGGAGGATGATGATGTTGAAGCCGTCGATCGGCTTCTTGTGACGCTGGATCGCAGCCGCGCCGAAGACCCATCGGATCAAGGTTGCGGCCAGCAGCGATGCCGCGAGGATGCCGAGCAGCTTCAGGCCGAGCGCCGGCGGCGAGATGGTGAGCATGTCGCCGAGGAAGAGGCCCGCGAACAGCGAGGCCGTGAACGGCACCAGCGCGGTCGAGGTCACCAGCGTGACCAGCACGAGCGTGGCATCGAGGCCCATCAGCGCGGCAAGCGCCGGAGAAGCCATCATCGGCGAGGCCATGCTCTGCAGCATCAGCGCCAGCGCAAGGCCGGGCGAGCGAGCCGTGAGCCCCGTTGCATGGGCGACCAGCCCGACGATCAGCGGCACGCCGATCGTGGTCCAGGCAGTGGCAGTCGCGACCAGCGCCGGCCGGCGCAAATGGCTGTAGAGCGCGGCCAGATCGACCCGCATGAAGGAGATGCAGAGAAGCCCGAAGATCGCCTCGGTGACGTAGGGCCGCAGCAGCATGCCGAGCGGCGGTACCGCGGCCGCAATGAACACCACGGCGGCCACCGCACGGGTGCCCTGGCTGCCGAGCCATGTCAGCGCGCGCAGGGGGAGGGCGAAGACGGTTTGGAGAAGGGATGGCATCCGGGACGGCAGCGTCAGCCCAATCCCTTCAGCCACGCGCCGATCTCGCCGACGGCGAGGTTGGCCTGCTGGAGCAATTTGCCCATCGTGAAGAAGCCGTGGAATTGCCCGGGATAGTGCTTGTACGTGACGGGCACGCCGGCCTGCCTGAGGCGCTCGGCATAGTCGTCGCCTTCGTCGCGCAGCGGATCGGCGCCGGCTGTGAGCACATAGGCCGGCGGCAGATCAGCGAGGCTTTTCGCGCGCGCCGGCGAGGCGCGCCAGTCCTGGATGTCGGCGGTGCCGTTGAGATAGTGATCGCGGAACCAGCGGATCACCGAATGCGTCAGCAGCACGCTGGTCTCGGGCTCGCGGTGCGAGCCGTGCGTCATGGCGAAATCGGTTGCCGGGTAGATCAAGACCTGGCCCGCGATCTCTGGACCATTGCCGTCGCGTGCGGTGAGTGCGACCACGGCGGCGAGATTGCCGCCGGCGCTGTCGCCGCCGATCGAAAGGCGCGCAGCGTCGATGCCGAGCTCGCGCGCATTCGCGGCAATCCATTTTGTGGCGGCGATCGCGTCATCGGCGGCAGCGGGAAACTTGTGCTCGGGCGCGAGGCGGTAATCGACCGAGATCACGATCAGCGCGCCCTCGACGGCGAGCTGGCGGCAGACGACGTCGTGGGAGTCGAGATCGCCGATCACCCAGCCGCCGCCATGGAAGAACACCAGCGCCGGCGACAGGCCGTTCTGAAGGCGCGGCTGCTTCGGGACGTAGATGCGGGCGGGGATTTCGCCGTGCGGCGCCGGGATCGCCAGCGCCGCGACGCGCGCCAGTTCCGGCGGCTCGGGGTTGGTGGCAAAGCGGGCCTGCCCGTAATAGGCGCGGGCTTCCGCTGCCGTCAGCGTCTCGTAGGCGGGGCGGCCCGCGTCCTGGAACGCCTTGTAGACGGCGGCGGCATCGGGATCGAGCACGACGGGCATGGGAGCGACCTTGGGCTTTCTGTTGTCGTTGGACGTCGTTTCGGGGGCGCTGCCCGCCTCGGCCCCGGGGAGGGGCCGGTCAACTATCCCATCCGGCCGCCGGTCTGGCCAGACGGCGGCGGGCAGGGCAGGGATGCCGCCCTTCCCCCGCCGTATTCGCCGTGTTAACCGGATGGCCTGCGAGCGGCGGTATCCCCTGTAGAATGTCCAGCAAGCCCGATTCGCTGTTGAAGCCGCGCGAGAAGATGATTCGAACCTTTACCCTTACAAGACTTGCCCTGCCAGGTCTTGCGGCGCTTCTGGCCGCCACCGCATTGACGGTTGCGACGCCCGCGCAGGCGCAGATCGGCACGATCTTCTCCGACCCGCCGCCGCGGCCGCCGGGTGCGATTCCGCGTGGTCAGCCGCAGCCTCAGATCCCCGATGACGACGAAGAGGTCCCCGAGCTGCCGCCGCAGGGCCGCGTGCTGCCGTCGCGCCCGATGGCGCCGCCGCCGGGCCGGCAAGGTAACGTGATGCCGGGGCCGGTCGAATCCCAGCCCCTGGCGCCGCCGCCGGGCTCAACCGTCGCTCCGCCGAACCAGCCGCCGTCCGTGGCAGTCGCTCCGCCCAATCCGCAAGCCGCCCCGGGTGCGCCCGGTCAGCGCCAGCCCCAGCAGAAGGGCGGGCCGGGCGGCACTGTCCCGCAGACCCCGGCGAGCCTCCAGCCGGGCGACGAGGTCGTGACCGAGCCGCCGGCCCAGAAGATCGTGAACAAGAAGGCGACCTTCTCCGGCCTCGACAAGATCACCGGACGCATCATCAATTTCGACGAGGACATCGGCGAGACCGTCCAGTTCGGCGCGCTGCGGGTCAAGACCGACGCCTGCTATACGCGGCCGGCGACGGAAGCCACCAATACCGATGCCTTCGTCGAGGTCGACGAGATCACCTTGCAGGGTGAGGTGAAGCGCATCTTCTCGGGCTGGATGTATGCGGCGAGCCCCGGCCTGCACGGCGTCGAGCATCCGATCTACGACATCTGGCTCACTGACTGCAAAGAGCCGCAGCAGACCATCGCGACCGCGGCGCCCGATCCGACCGCGGCAAAGCCGCCGGCTCCGCCGCCCGCGCAGAAGAAGGCGGCACCACCGAAGCAGGCCGTGCAGCAGCGTCCGCCGCAGCCCTTGCCGCCGATCCAGCAGCAGCAGCCGGCGCCGCCACCCCCGCCGCCGCCGGAGCAACGGCCGGGTCTGTTCGGCATCCCCGGGTTCGGGCGCTAGGCGCCTTCACCGATCATGGCCGCGAGGCGATGATGTCGAGCGCGCGTGCGCCCGGGATCGCGTCACCGGCCGACAACCGCAGGAAATCACCAGGGTCGCCGGCGAGCGCCTTGTCGAGCAGTGCGGTGTAGCGCCGACGCGAAATCTCGACCGCGCCAAAACTCTTCAAATGATCAGTGACGTATTGCGTGTCGAGCAGCTCGAAGCCGCCATGGATCAGCCGCGCGACCAGGTGCACCAGCGCGACTTTCGAGGCATCGCGCGCGGTATGAAACATGCTCTCGCCGAAGAAGGCGCGTCCGAGGCTGACGCCGTAGAGCCCGCCGACGAGGTCGTCGCCCTGCCAGGCCTCGACGCTGTGGCAATGGCCGAGCTCGTAGAGGCCGCCATAGAGGTCGCGGATCCGCTTGTTGATCCAGGTGTCCTCGCGTCCCGCCTGCGGCGCCGCGCAGCCGGCGATCGTTGCCTTGAACGCGGTGTTGACGGTGACGCGAAAGGCGTCCGTACCGACGGTGCGCGCGAGCCGCGAGGCCACGCGAAATCCCTCGAGCGGGATGACGCCGCGCAATTCCGGCTCGACCCAGAACAGGGTCGGATCGTCGGCGCTCTCGGCCATCGGAAAAATGCCGCAGGCATAGGCGCGCAACAGCACGGCCGGCGTGATTTCAGACGAAGCGGAGTCGCGCGAGGTCATGCCGCGACAATAGCAGGATCGTGGAGGTGTTGCGAAGGGGGCGAGGGTTAGCCTGCGGCGGCGTTGTTGGTCTTGTCGGGGGCTGCGGGCGTACGGCGGAACCTCAGCATGACGCGAGTTCCGGAATGGGCGGGGTCGCGTTCGACGGTGGCGTCGAGCTTGGTGGCCATCGCCGCGACGATGCGCTGGCCCATGCCGGTCGAGCGCGGATCCGCCTTGACCTTGTCGCCGACGCCGTCGTCGGTGATCGCCAGCAGCAGATCCTCGCCCTGCGAGGTCAGCTCGACATGGATGGGGCCGGCGCCGTCCGGATAGGCGTATTTCACCGCGTTCATCACCAGCTCGTTGACGATGATGCCGACGGCGACGGCGCGGTCCGGATCGATCTCGATCGGCTCGGCCTTCACCGTCAGCCGCGACATCCGATTGCCTTCGGCCGAGCGCCTGAGATCTTCGAGCAGCGAATCCAGATACTGGTTCAGCACCACGCTCTTCAGGTCCTGCGAGGTGTAGAGGCGGCGGTGCACCTGCGCGACCGCGGCGACGCGGCCCATCGCGTTGGTCAGCGCCGCCTTGACCTCTTCCTGGCCCGCCGAGTTCGCCTGCAGATGCAGCAGCGAGGCGATGATCTGGAGCGAGTTGCCGACGCGGTGATTGACCTCGCGCAGCAGCAGCTCACGTTCGGCGGCGAGTGCGGCGTAGCGGTCGCGCGACGCGTGGATCTCGGCTTCGGCTTCCTCGCGCGCTTTCTGCAATTCGGCCTGGCGCAGCGCGCCGTCGGCGGCGACGTGGAGCAGGGGGATGAAGTCGCCCTTGACGTCCTTGACGAGATAATCGGCCGCGCCCGCCTTCAGCGCGGTGACCGCGATGCTGGAATCCTGCGACGCGGTGACGAACACCACGGGCGGTGCGCCTGCTATCGCCATGATCTGCTCGAGCGTCTCCAGCCCGTCGAGGCCGGGCATGTACTGGTCGAGCGCCACGACGTCGATGCAGCCGTCGGCGCTGTTTTGGGTCCCCGCGCGACGGATACGCTCCAGGCCTTCCTCGCCGCTTGCGGCATGAACGACCTTGTAGCCGCGCCGCGTCAGGCCGCGCTCGACCAGGCGGGCCAGCGCCGCGTCGTCGTCGATATAGAGCAGTGTAGGCGGGTGCTGGTTCATGAGGCGGCGGGCGGGACCTGGATGACCGAGAAGAACAGGCCGAGCTGCCGGATGGCATTGGCGAAATTCTCGTAGTTCACGGGCTTGGTGATGTAGACGTTGCAGCCGAGCTCGTAGCAACGCTTGATTTCCTGGGAATCGTCAGTGGTGGTCAGCACCACCACGGGCGAGGCCTTCAGATATTTGTTCTCCTTGATCTGCTTCAGGATGTCGATCCCGGTCATGTCGGGGAGATTGAGATCGAGCAGGATCAGGAGCGCATTGCCCTTCTGCACGAGCCCGGTGCCGTCGGCGCCGAACAGGTGCTTCATCGCGTCCGTGCCGTTGGCGAAGGGGATGATCTCGTTGTTGACGCCGGATCGGCGGATGTTGCGCTCGATCAGCCGGGCGTGGCCCTCGTCGTCCTCGATCATGATGATGGTGACGGGTTGAGTCATTGGTCGGCGTTCCGGTTGCTTGTGTTCCAGGTGATGGGCAGCGTGATGGTGAAAGTGCTGCCGGTATTCAGTTCCGATGATACCGACATGGTACCGCCGAGGCGGCGCACAAGTGCACGCACATGCGCAAGACCGATGCCCTGACCAGGCTTGTCCTGGGTTCCCGCCCGGCGAAACAGGTCGAAAATCCGCTGGTGATCTTTCGGATCGATCCCGCGGCCGTTATCGCTGATCTCGAAGATAGCGTAGCCAAGCTTGGTGCGCCCGCGGATTCTGATCTCGCCGGGGGCGCCGGCCTTGAGATATTTGATGGCGTTGTCGATCAGATTGGAAAAGATCTGCTCCAGCGCAAGGCGGTCGCTGACGAGATCCGGCAGCGGTGCGACATGGATCTCGGCCTGCGCTTCGGCGGACTGATGCGCCAGCGTCGACACGATGGCTTCGATCAACTCGCGGGTGTCGATCTTCTCGGGCACGAATTCGCGCCGGCCCTCGCGGGTGAGGTTGAGGATCGCCGAGATCAGGCGGTCCATCTTGGCGATCGACGACTTGATGAAGCCGAGCGCTTCGGAAAAATCCGCTGAAAGCTGCTTGTCGGGGCCTTCGAGCGTGACCTCGCCGTCAGCCAGCGGCGGGCCATCGGCCGGGACATGGGTAAGGCCGCCGATACGGCGGAAAATGTCGCCGCCGAGCTCTTCGAGTTCGCTGGTGAAGCCCATGATGTTGACGAGTGGCGAGCGGAGGTCGTGGCTGACGATATAGGCAAAGCGCTGAATCTCGTTGTTGGCCTCGCGCAGGTCTGCCGTGCGTTCGTCGACCACGGTCTCGAGGTTGGCGTAGGCGTCGCGCAGGCGCGTCTCGGCCTCGTCGCGGGCCCGCACCGAGCGCCGCACCAGCCAGATCGAGATCAGGGTCAGCAGCACCACGAGGCCCGAACCGATGCCGGTCATCGAGGCCGCCAGCGTCTGGCTACGGTCGGAATTGACCGATCGGAGCCGGAACAGGCGCTCCTCCTCCTGGATCATGGAGACCGCGACTTTGCTGATCTCGGCCGTGGTGTCGGTGGAGGCGGCCTCGCGGACCTGCGCTATGGCTTTGTCCGGCCGATTCTGGCCGATGAAGTCCAGCTCCTGCTTGAATTGCCCCAGCCGGATTTCGATGGCCGCGCTCAGCTTCTCGATGTTGCCGCGTTGGTCCGGATTATCGCGGGTCAGGCGCGTGAGCTTGTCGAGGGCAGGTATGATCGCTGCCACGGCCTTCTCATGGTCAGCCTTGAAATCCGCCCCTTGCGTCAGGAGATAGCCGCGGGCGGCGCTCTCGGCACGCCGGATTTCCAGCAGCAGGGCGTTGATCTGGTTCTCCGCCTCGATGGTGTGAATCACCCATTTGCTATCGTCTCTGGCCTTGTTGACCAGGTAGACCGAGCCGGCGCTGATCACGGTCAACACCAGAAGACCCGCCGAGAACAGCAGGATCTGCCACATGGAGCGCCGTCGTTGCGCTTCAGTCGTCACGACGGTCTCGCTTCGTCACGTCAACGGAACTCAAAAGGCCCCCTCGGAACTGTCCCCGTCCAGAACGCGATGGGGGCCAAAGGGTTCCACGGGAGAGGGGTCACCCCGCGACCGGTTCCTTGCCCGCGAGGTACTGCTCGAGCCAGTGGATATGATAGTCGCCGTTGATGATGTCGTCCTGGCGCACCAGGTCGCGGAACAGCGGCAGCGTCGTCTCGATACCCTCGACCACCATCTCGTCCAGTGCCCGGCGCAGCCGCATCAGGCATTCGGCGCGGGTCTTGCCGTGGACGATGAGCTTGCCGACGAGGGAGTCGTAATAGGGCGGGATGGTGTAGCCCTGATAGACCGCGGAATCGATGCGCACGCCGAGCCCGCCGGGCGGGTGATATTGCGTGATGCGGCCCGGCGAGGGGCGGAAGCTCTGCGGGTTCTCGGCGTTGATGCGGCACTCGATGGCGTGGCCGATGATCTGGATCTCGCTCTGCTTGGCCGGCAGATCACCGCCGGCAGCGATGCGGATCTGCTCCAGCACGAGGTCGATGTCGGTGATGCTCTCGGTGACGGGATGCTCGACCTGGATGCGGGTGTTCATCTCGATGAAGTAGAACTCGCCGTCCTCGAACAGGAATTCGATGGTGCCGACGCCGAGATATTTCATCTCCCGCATCGCCTTGGCGCAGGTTTCGCCGATCTTGGCGCGTGCAGCGGCGGCAAGGACGGGCGAGGGACCTTCCTCCCAGACCTTCTGGTGGCGGCGCTGCAGCGAGCAGTCGCGCTCGCCGAGATGGATCGCGCCGCCGCGGCCGTCACCGAGGATCTGGATCTCGATGTGACGCGGCTTCTGGAGGTATTTTTCGAGATAGACGGACGCGTCACCGAAGGCGGATTTGGCCTCGTTGGCCGCCGTCGACAGCGCCACCTGGAGGTCGGCCTCGCTCTGCGCGACCTTCATGCCGCGGCCGCCGCCGCCGGCGGCTGCCTTGACCAGCACGGGGAAGCCGATCTTCCTGGCGATCGCCATCGCGTCGTCCTCGGGGCCGACCGCGCCGTCCGAGCCGGGCACCACGGGAATGCCGAGCTTCCTGGCCGTCTTCTTGGCCTCGATTTTGTCGCCCATCAGGCGGATGTGCTCGGCCTTGGGGCCGATGAAATGCAGATTATGCTCGGAAAGGATTTCGGCGAAGCGCGCGTTCTCGGAGAGGAAGCCGTAGCCGGGATGCACGGCGTCCGCGCCGGTGATCTCGCAGGCCGCGAGCAGCGCGGGCACGTTGAGATAGCTGTCCTTGGACGGCGGTGGCCCGATGCAGACGCTCTCGTCCGACAGACGCACATGCATGGCGTCGGCGTCGGCGGTGGAGTGCACGGCCACGGTCGCGATGCCGAGCTCCTTGCAGGCGCGCAGGATGCGAAGGGCGATCTCGCCGCGATTGGCTATGAGGATCTTGTCGAACATGGTGTCCTTAAGGGACTGGCGCGCGGGAGGCGGCTAGGGCGGCTGACCGCCCACGACCATTACTCAATGATGACGAGCGGCTCGCCGTACTCGACCGGCTGGCCGTCTTCGACCAGGATCTGCGTCACCGTGCCGGCGCGCGGCGAGGGGATCTGGTTCATGGTCTTCATCGCTTCGATGATCAGCAGCGTCTGGCCGATCGAGACCTTGCTGCCGACCTCGATGAACGGCTTGGCGCCGGGCTCCGGCGCCCAATAGGCGGTGCCGACCATCGGCGAGATCACCGCGCCGGGATGCTTCGACAGGTCGGCCGCGGCCGGCGCGGCGGCAACCGCGGCCGCTGGCAGGACGGCGGGACCGGCTGCCATCTGCATCGGCATGGTCGCGGCGACGCTGATGTTGCGGGCGACGCGCAGGCGAAGGCCGGCCCGTTCGATCTCGATCTCGGTGAGGCTGGTCTCATCGAGCAGAAGTGCGAGCTCGCGGACGAGCGCGGTATCCTCGCTGGAAAACTTTACGGCTGCTTTGTCGTCTGGCTGGCGCGCCATGTTCTGATCCGAATGTTCTGTGTGAAGAGGGAGCGTCAGGCTTTGGGCTTGATGCCGAGCTTGGCGGCAAGGCCCTGGATGGCGAGGCGGTAGCCTTCGATGCCGAAACCGCAGAGCGAGGCGAAGGCCGCGCGCGCGGTGTAGGAATGGTGACGGAAGCTCTCGCGGGCGTGGATGTTGGTCACGTGCACTTCGACGGTCGGAATCTGCACCGCGAGCAGCGCGTCGTGCAGCGCGATCGAGGTGTGCGAATAGCCGCCGGCATTGATGATGATGCCCTTCATCTTGCGGGCATGCGCCTCGTGGACGAAGTCGATCAGCTCGCCTTCGCGGTTGGACTGCCGGCAGTCGGCCTTGAGGCCGTATGCCGCCGCCGCTTCGCGGCACAGCGTTTCCACGTCGGCCAGCGTCGCATGGCCATACTTCTCGGGCTCGCGCGTCCCCAACATGTTGAGGTTCGGCCCGTTGAGAACGAGGATCGTGTCGGTTGCTGGTTCGGCCATTCCAATCCCGCAAGAGGTGCTTCGGCGTGGCGGGGGTTATAGGTAACAAAGCGCCCTAGGGGAAGCCTTGAAGGACCTCCCAGCGGGCTTCAAACAGCTCATCCGGGGTGCAAAAACCTGTGCGGAAGCTACGGAAATTGCTTGTTAACCAGTCAAAAGGGTGGCTGGCGGGTAGGATAGGCAGGGGAGCCCACCCAATAGGCCAAAAGCCCCTGCCGATCTCTCGGCAAGGGCTCCTTGGGACGTCAGTGAAGTGGCTTAGCCTTCGATGATGTACACGATCTCGCGCGTCTGCGGACGGACGATGATGTACTGTCCGCGGACGTAGATCACGTCATAGCCACGCCACTCCGGATAGATTTCCACGATCCGGGGCGGCAGCGGATGGAAGCGAACGGACGCCGGGATTGCGGCGCCGACCGAGATGTTGAAGTTGACGTTGGTGGTCTCTTCGATCTTGGTCGACTTGATCGCCGTTGAGATCTCGGTCCGCTTCTCGGCAGGCGGTGCCGCAGCGGTCGCGGGCGCGGTGCCGGTCGTGGTCTGAGACTTGGTGTCGGCAGCCTTGCTGTCCGCGCCCTTGGTTTGGGCGTTCATGTTGCCGCTCTTGGTGTCAGTCTCGGTGCTCTTGGACTTGTCCATCTGGGATTTGTCCATCGTGCTCTTCGACTTGTCCTGCGCACCCTGGGCGTGCTCACCCTTCGCCGCGCCGGCCTTCTCGTCAGCAGCGTTCTTGTTCATCGTGCCGGACTTTTCCATCCCGCCTGACTTTTCCATAGCGCCGGATTTCTCCGTCGCGCCGGACGACTTCTCCTCGGCTGCTCCGCCGGGCTTCATGGCGCCGCCGGCCTGGCCGACGGTGCCCTTTTCGGGAGCGGCTTCCTTGCCCATCGCGCCACGTTCAGCCGCGCCGCCGGCGGGCTGCGAATGTTGCGTCGGCTGCGCACCGGCGCCACCACCGCTGTCGCGGTTCATGGTGCCCTGTGCGTTCGCCAGACCGGTGCCCGCCACGAGCGCGAGTGCGGCAACCGAGATCAGAAAGCGGTTAGACATCGAATTTCTCCTCACGTGTTTCTTTTGCGTCATTGCCCGCGCCACCAACGAAAGGAGATTTGAGTTGTTCCGGAACATCGGCGGTTCCGGGGTATTTGTTTCTTGAACGCGAGATGAATGCGCGCGCCGGATTCGCGCCAGTATTCGCGCAGAGCTGCGGTCAACGAAAAAGGCCGGCTGTTCAGCCGGCCTCGTCGCATGGGTCAGTTGTGAAATGCGAGATCAGCAGGTCGCCTTGTTAGCAGGTCGCCTTGCCGCAACGGGCAACGCCGATCTTTTCCTTCAGGCTTTCGAGACCGACGGCGCCGATCACGATCTGCTTGCCGATCACGTAGCTCGGCGTGCCGTTCATGCCCATCGCTTCGGCGAGCTTGAAATTCTCCTCGATGGTGGCGCGCACCTCGGGGCTGCCGATGTCCTTCTCGATCTTCGCGGTGTCGAGGCCGGCTTCCTTGGCCGCCTGGAGCGCGCGCGCCTTGTCGGCGGCGCCACGGCCGCCGAGCAGCTTCTGGTGGAAGTCGAGATATTTCTTGCCGGTGGGATCCTGCATGCGCACGGCGACCGCGACCTGCGCCGCTTCGACCGAGCCCTGGCTCAACACCGGAAACTCCTTCAGCACCACCTTCAGCTTCGGATCGGCCTTCATGAGGTCGAGCATGTCGCCCATCGCGCGCTTGCAGTAGCCGCAATTGTAATCGAAGAACTCGACGAAGGTGACGTCGCCGTCCTTGTTGCCGAGCACGACCTGGCGCGGCGAGTTGAAGATCGCATCGGAGTTCTGCGCGATGCTGGCTTCGTGCTTCTGCGTTTCGGCCGCGGCCTGGCGCTTGGTGAGCTCGGTCATCGCTTCCTCGAGCACCTCGGGATGGGTGACGAGATAGTTCTTGATGATCGCCTCGATGTCGGTGCGCTGGGCATCGGAGAAGCTGTCGGCCGACGCGGGCGCGGCTGCGCCGAACATGGCGAGCGCGAACAGCGCGGGAGCAAGCAGGCGCAGCGAAGGCATAGGCAAATCCTCTTATCGAAAGCTGGTTTCGGAAAACGTCCCGGCGGACTTAAGCTCGGTGTCGTGACGTCGTGGTGTCAGGCGTCGTCTTGGTCGCGTTAGTTGCGCGGCGGCTTGGCCGCCACGATGTCGTCGGCCTTGACCCATCCGGGCGTGCCGACGGCGAAACGGGTTTTCGCGCGCGTGGCGAGCTCGCGGGCGGTCTTGTTGTCGCCGCGCAGATAAGCGGCCTGCGCCGACGCCAGATCCGCCTCGGCATAGTCGCCCTTCCGGCCATAGGCCATCGCGAGTTGCATATAACCGAGCGCAGCCTCCGGTTCCCGTGCCACCGCGGCCCGGAGAATCCGAACGGCATCATCCGTGTAAGCCTTATTATCCGATCCAACCAGAGCCTGCCCAAGTAACATCTCGATGAGGGGCGCGTTGTTGGACAGCTGCACCGCCTTGCGCAGGGCGGGGATCGCCTCGGCCGGCTTGCCGCCCTCCAGCAGGGCCTGGCCGCGCACCTCGTAGAAATACGGGTTGTTCGGCTGGACCTGGATCAGCGCGTCGATCTGGGCCAGGGCGCTGCGCAAATCGCCGTGCAGATAGGTGCTGATGGCGCGGGCATAGCGCGCCGGCATGCTGTCGTTCGTCTGGGGGTAGCGGCGGTAGACCGTCTCCGGCCGCTCCATGAACGCGGAAATCTTGGCGCGCGCCATGTCGTGGCGGAGCTGGAGCGCGGGATCGTCCTTCTTGTCCCAATAGGGGCTGGAACTGGCGAATTCCTGAAGCGACGCGACGCGCTCGGCGGGCATCGGATGCGACTGGAGATAGGGATCGGCGCCGCGGGACGCGAACAGGCTCTCGCTGGTGAAGCGCTTGAAGGTCTCGTACATCCCCTTCGGCGACTGCTGGGTCGCGGTCAGGAATTTCACGCCGGCGCGGTCGGCGTTCTCCTCCTGCTGGCGCTGATAGGACAGCAGCGTGCGGCGGATCATCTCCTGCGGTCCGGCGATGGCGGCAGCACCGGCATTGGCGAGCCCGTTATTGCCGGCGCTGTTGCTGCCGCGGGTGCTGCCCACGGCAATCGCGCCGGCCCCGAGCAACATGGCGATGATCATCTGCGTCTGGGCGTTGGCGAGCTGTTCGCGCAACTTGGACAGATGGCCGCCGGCCAGATGTCCGGTCTCGTGCGCGAGCACGCCGATGATCTGGTTCGGCGTCTCCGACTGCATGATCGCGCCGTAATTGACGAAGATGCGGCGGCCTGCAACGAACGCGTTGAACGAGCCGTCGTTGATGATCACCATCTGGATGTTCTGCTTTTCCAGACCGGCGGCGCGCAGGATCGGGCGCGTGTATTCGCGTAGCAACTGCTCGGTCTCGGTGTCGCGCAGGATCGGCGGCCCCTTGGCCTGCGCATGCGCGGCCGGCATCGGCAACAGCGCGACCGCCGCGGCAGTGACGAGGGCGGTGACGGCGGAGGCCTTCTTGCGCAATGCGATCTGGAGCAACATCAGGCGGTCTGTGTCAAACGGTCTTGATCAAGCAGTTTCGTGATTGGTTTTTGGCGATTGGCGGCGGACCGGATACGAGATATGCCCTTATGAGCCGTACAATGCGGCCAGTCTGGGGCGCAAGCGCCCCGTTTTCCGGACCGAACCGACCGGTTCGCCAGCGAAATAGCAGAATTCGATGCACGATGCGACATTGAGGAACCGGGTGGGGCAGTGGCTCGAGCCCTCCCGCCGCAGCGATGTTCCCCCGTTCATGGTGATGGACGTGATGGCCGCCGCGGCCCGAATCGAGGCGGCAGGCGGCCATGTCATCCATATGGAGGTCGGCCAGCCCGCAACCGGCGCCCCAAAGACCGCGATCGCGGCCGCCCATGCGGCGCTCGAGGCGGGGCGGATCGATTACACCTCCGCGCTCGGCATCCCCTCATTGCGCGAACGCATCGCGCGCCACTATCGGGATGCCTATGGCTGTGATGTCAGCCCCGGGCGGATCGTCGTGACGACAGGCTCCTCCGGCGGTTTCATCCTGGCCTTCCTGTCGATGTTCGCGCCCGGCGACCGGGTCGCCGTGACGGTGCCGGGTTATCCGCCCTACCGTCACATCCTCACCGCGCTCGGTTGCGAACCGGTGCTGATCGAGACCAGCAATGACACGCGCCTTGCGCTGACCGGCGAGGCGCTGCTGGCGGCGCACCGCAAGGCACCGCTGAAGGGCGTGCTGGTCGGCAGCCCTGCCAATCCGACGGGGACGATGATGTCCCGCGAGGCGCTGGCCGGCCTGATCGCTGCGGCAGAAGACGCCGGCATCCGCTTCATCTCTGACGAGATCTATCACGGGCTCGACTACGCGTTTCCGGCGGCGACGGCGGCGGCGCTGTCGGAGCACGCACTCGTGATCAACTCGTTCTCGAAATATTTTTGCATGACGGGCTGGCGCGTCGGCTGGATGGTCGTGCCCGAGATACTGGTGCGGCCGATCGAACGGCTGCAGCAGAACCTCTCGATCTCGGTGCCGTCATTGTCGCAAATCGCGGCCGAGGCGGCGTTCGACGGCGCGGCCGAGATGGAGGAGATCAAGCACGGCTATCAGGAAAACCGGCGCATCCTGATCGAGGGATTGCCCAAGGCGGGCCTCAGCAAGTTCCTGCCTGCCGATGGTGCCTTCTATCTCTATGCCGACGTCTCGGACTTCACTTCGGACAGTTTCGAGTTCGCCAAGCAGATGCTGGAGCAGGCGCACGTTGCGGCCACGCCGGGTCTCGATTTCGATCCCATCCATGGTCGTTCGTTCATACGGCTCTCCTATGCGCGTTCGGCGGCGGAGATGCGGGAGGCAGTTGACCGGATCGCTCACTGGCTTAAATAGCCGCGAGTTTTCGACAGCCGCTTCGACACCAACCCGCGGAGTTCAACTTTGTCTGACCGTTCCCTCCCGTCCGTCGCCACGCCGCATTCTCCTCTCGCCGCATTGATGTGGCCGACCCGTCCGGGTGAAACCGTCGGCGCACTTCGCGCCGTCGTGCTGATTGCGCTCGGCACCGCCTTGATGGCGCTATCAGCCAAGGTGAATCTGCCGCTGCCTTACGTGCCCATGACCCTGCAGACGCTGGTCGTGCTGATGATCGGCGCCGCCTATGGCTGGCGCCTTGGCAGCGCAACCATGATCGCCTACCTCGCCGAAGGCGCGATGGGGCTGCCGGTGTTCGCCGGTCCGGTCGGTGGAATTGCACCGCTGCTCGGCCCGACTGCCGGCTATCTGTATGGCTTCGTGCTGGCTGCCTTCATCACCGGTTGGCTGGCCGAGCGCGGCTGGGATCGCAACGTCGTGCTGCTGTTTGGAGCGATGGCGCTCGCCCATGTCGTGATTTTCATCGCCGGCTTCGGCTGGCTGGCCTACGTCATCGGCCTTGGCGCAACCAAGGCCTGGGCGGTCGGCGTCGCGCCGTTCATTGCGGCATCGGTGGTCAAGAACGCGCTGGGCGCCGCGCTGATGCCGGCGGCCCGCCGGATCGTCGACCGACGCGGGTAAAGCGCACCGTTCCGAGCAGTTCCGATTGACAGAGCCGGCCAAGTTGATCTTGGCTGGCTCTGAGTTTGAGGGGGAGTGAAACAATGACGACGACAACGATGGCGGGGGCGCCGGTCGCGCCGGCCGCCGCCAAGCCTTGGTACAAGGTTCTCTACGTCCAGGTGCTGATCGCCATCGTGCTCGGCGCCTTGGTCGGCTGGCTGTGGCCGTCGCTCGCCACCAACGAGTGGATCAAGGCGATGGGCGACGGCTTCATCAAGCTGATCAAGATGGTGATTGCGCCGATCATCTTCTGCACCGTGGTCTCCGGCATCGCGCATATCCAGGACGCCAAGAAGGTCGGCCGCATCGGCGTCAAGGCGCTGGTCTATTTCGAGGTCGTCTCGACCTTCGCGCTGGTGATCGGACTCATCATCGGCAACCTGGTGAAGCCGGGTGCGGGCTTCGGCAGCGCCGCCGCCAACGCGCAGGCCGTCGCCAACTACGCCAAGCAGGCCGAGGGCCAGAGGTCGGTCGACTTCATCCTGCACATCATCCCCGACACCGTGGTCGGCGCCTTCGCGCAAGGCGAGATCCTGCAGGTGCTGCTGTTCTCGGTGCTGTTCGGCTTCGCCATCATGGGCCTCGGCGAGCGCGGCCACACCATCCGCAGCTTCATCGATGACGCCGCGCATGCGGTGTTCGGCGTCATCTCCATCGTAATGCGCGCGGCGCCGATCGGCGCATTCGGCGCGATGGCCTACACCATCGGCAAGTTCGGCACCGGCGCGATCCTCAACCTGGTCGGCCTGATCGCGACGTTCTACGTGACCGCGGCGCTGTTCGTGTTCGTCGTGCTCGGAACCATCGCGCGCTTCGCCGGCTTCTCCATCTTCAAGTTCCTCGCCTACATCAAGGACGAGCTGCTGATCGTGCTCGGCACCTCGTCCTCGGAAAGCGCGCTGCCGTCCTTGATGGAGAAACTCGAGCGCCTCGGCTGCTCGAAGTCGGTGGTCGGTCTCGTGGTGCCCACGGGCTATTCGTTCAATCTCGACGGCACCAACATCTACATGACGCTGGCGACGCTGTTCATCGCGCAGGCGCTTGGCTTCGATCTCTCCTTCGGCCAGCAGCTCACTATCCTGGTGGTGGCGATGCTGACCTCGAAGGGTGCCTCCGGCATCACCGGCGCGGGCTTCATCACGCTGGCCGCGACGCTCGCCGTGGTCGATCCGCGCCTCGTGCCGGGCATGGCGATCGTGCTCGGTATCGACAAGTTCATGAGCGAGTGCCGCGCGCTGACCAACCTCTGCGGCAACGGCGTGGCCTGCGTGATCGTCGCCTGGTGGGAAGGTGAGCTCGACCGCGACAAGCTCAACGCCAACCTCGCCAGGCAGATCGATCCGACGGACATAGAGACTGCCGTCACGACGGACTGATCTGCTGGTGGCGGCGCCGCACGCCGTTAGACCTTGAAGTAGTGGGGCTGGTCGAGATCCTCGATCAGCCCTTTTTCTTTGGGTTCCCAGCCGAGCAAAGCGCGCGTCTTGGCGCTTGAGGTCGGAACGTCGATGCCGGCGAACTGTGCGAACCAGCCGAAATGCGCGGCCGCTTCCTCAGGCGATTTGGACACGACCGGGACGCCGAGCCTTCGGCCGATCACCTCTGCAATCGCCTTGAACGGCACGCCTTCCTCGGCGATCGCATGATAGCGCCGCGCGGTCGCGCCTTGCTCCAGCGCGAGACGATAGACGCGTGCGGCGTCGAGGCGGTGCGCGGCCGGCCAGCGGTTTTGGCCTTCGCCGATATAGGCCGCGGCGCCTTTCTCCCGGGCGAGCGCGATCAGGCGCGGCACGAAGCCGTGGTCGCCCTCGCCATGGGTCGTGGGCGGCAGCCGCACGATGCCGGTGCGGACGCCGCGCTCTGCGAGGTCTTCGGCAGTGGCTTCCGAGACGCGCGGAAAGTGGCGGGCCGCCGCATCGTCTTCGGTCGCGAGCCGTCCGGGCGCCAGCAGCGCTACACCGGACGTGACGATGAGGGGGCGGTCGGAGCCTTTGAGCTCCTCACCGAGCGCGAGGATCGCGCGGCGGTCGAGCTCGCAATTGTCGGCGAATTTCGAGAAGTCGTGGTTGAAGCCGAGATGCAGCACACCGTCCGAAGCGGCGGCGCCGCTGCGTAAGGACGCATGATCCTCCAGCGACCCACGATGGACCTCGGCGCCCATCGCGGTGAGCGCTGCGGCACCGGCATCGGAGCGAGCGAGGCCGAGCACGCCATGGCCGGCGGCCATCAGGTCTCGAACGACGGCGGAGCCGACGAAGCCGGTGGCACCGGTAACGAAAACACGCATGCGAAATCTCCTGGTGTTGGTGGAGAACCATCTGCGCTAGAGTTATCCGGGTAAAGTAGTGACATTATCAGGGTATAATAGCTAACAGGATGAGCGAGAGCACTGCCGCCGAGAACTTGCTTGGGGCCTATCTGAAGGACCGTCGCACCCGGCTCGATGCAGCCGCGTTCGGCTTCTCCGGCAGCCGCAGGCGCACGCCGGGTCTGCGCCGGGAGGAAGTGGCCCAGCGCGCCAATATCAGCTCGACCTGGTACACCTGGCTGGAGCAGGGCCGCGGCGGGGCGCCGTCGGCCGACGTGCTCGATCGGATCGCGCGCGCGTTGATGCTGACCGATGTCGAGCGCGAGCACCTGTTCCTGATCGGCCTCGGCCGCCCGCCCGAGGTGCGCTACCAGGCGAGCGAAGGCGTCTCGCCGCGGCTGCAACGCGTGCTCGATGCGCTCTCATTCAGCCCGGCGCTGGTACGCACCGCGACCTGGGACGTCGTAGCCTGGAATCGCGCCGCAAGCGTCGTGCTGACCGACTACGGTGCGATCCCGCCGGGACAGCGCAACATCCTGCGCTTCATTTTCTGCGATCCGCGCGTGCGCGCCGCGCAATATGACTGGGACAGCGTGGCACGCTTCGTGGTGGCCGCATTCAGGGCAGACGCGGCGCGGGCAGGCGCCGTCTCGCATGTCGCCGATTTCGTCGACGAGCTCTGTCGGACCAGTCCGGAATTCGCGGCGCTCTGGCGCGACAATGACGTGCGCCATCATGGCGACGGCACCAAGCGGCTGCGGCATCCCGTTCACGGCACGATGTCGTTCGAATATTCGAGCTTCAATGTCGAGGGCCGCTCCGATCTCAGCATGATCGTCTACAATCCGGCGACGCCCGAAGACGCCGACCGCATCAGGAAGATGCTGGCCGAGCGCGCCGACAGCTAAAAGCGCTCAGGCCGGTATGGCGTCGGATCGATCGCCGGCGTCTCGCCGCTCATCATCTCGGCGAGCAGGCGGCCGGTCGCAGGTCCAAGCGTAAAGCCCTGGTGGCCGTGGCCGAAATTCATCCAGAGGCCGGGATGACGCGGCGCTTGCCCGAGCACCGGCAGCATGTCGGGCGTGCAGGGTCGGGTGCCGAACCACGGATCCGGCTCGACGCGCCTGCCCAGGTCGATCAGCTGTCGCGCCGAAGCTTCGGCACTGGCGAGCTGCACGGGCGTGGCGAGCGCGTCCATGCCGGTCAATTCCGCGCCTGTGGTGATGCGGATGCCCTTCGCCATCGGACCCATGGCGTAGCCGCCCGCCTTGTCGACCAGCGGGAGGTCGAGTGATGCGCCGCCGCTGTAATGCATGTGGTAGCCGCGCTTGCGCACCAGCGGAATGCGGTATCCGAATTTGTGCAGGAGATTGGGCGACCAGGGCCCGAGCGTCACGACGGCGGCCGCAGCGTCGATGGCTCCCTGGTCCGTATCGACCGACCAGCCGGTCGCGGTCTGCCGCAAGGTCTGGGCATCGCCGAGCACGATGGTGCCGCCGAGGCGCTCGAACAGCTCGGCATAGGCCGTGACCAGTGCGCCGGGATCGGACACGGTCCAGGTGTCGAGCCAATGGATCGCACCGGGCAGGTCGTCGCGCAGGATCGGTTCGGCCTTGGCGAGCTCGGCCCCCGAGAGCGCGCGAAACCTCACGCCGAATTCGCGCTGGTCTTGTTCCGCCGCCTTGACGGCGAGATCGAAGGAAGCTGCGTCGCGATGCAGATGCCGGTAGCCCGCGCGGCGGATCAGATTGTCGGCATGGGCTTCGCGAATGAGGATGTCGTGCTCCGCCGTCGCATAGGCGATCAGCCGCGCCCAGGCGTCGATCGCCTCGCGATGCCGCTTTGGCGCCGAATGCCACCAGTAGCGGAGCAGGGGCTCGATATGGAGATGAAGCGACGACAGGCTGTAGCGCACGTCATTGGTGCGGCCGGTCGCGATCTTCAGGAGCGAAGCGAGGTCGCGCGGCATCGGATAGGGACGCAGGGCTTCGGCCTGGATCATCCCGGCATTGCCGTAGCTGGTCTCGCGGCCCGGCTCCCTGCGGTCGACGAGCGTGACCGACCAGCCGCGCTGCCGGAGGTGCAGCGCCGCGCTCACGCCGATCATTCCGCCGCCGAGGACAATTGCGCTTTGCATCGTACTGACCTTGCCAAATCAAAACCGCCCGGTTTGGCCGGGCGGTCTTAACTGATTTGTTCGCCTACTCGCCGCCGCCGAACCGGCGAGACCACCAGCCGGCGCGACGCGGGGCGGCCGGAGTTTCGGTTGCCGCTTCCGGCGCGGGCTCGGCGGCCGGTGCGGGCGGAGCAACTGGCTCTGGCTCTGGCGCTGCCGCAACCGGTGTTGCTGGCTCGCTCGCGCTGCTCGACAGGAAGCTCACCTTTTCCCGGACCGTGGAGCGGCGACGCGCAGCCTTGTCGTCGGCCGGCTCTTCGTCCGCGGCGGCAGGAGCGGGCTCAGGCTCGGCCGGCGCCTCAATCTGCACCTCGGCGCGCGGCTCGGGCTGGCTGACCTCGGGCTCGGCGGTGGTGTGTTCGGCCTGCGCGATCGAGGGCGCAGCCTCGCCGCCAAAGCTGTCGAAATCGGCGACGGCGTCGGTCGCTTCCGACGGCGCATTGGCTGCGAGCTCGTCACCGATGGAGCCGGCGAGACCTTCCTCGTTGCCACCGCGACGGCGGCGTCCACCGCGACGACCACGCCGGCGGCGGCGATCGCCGTTGCCCTGCTGCTCGCTGCGGGCCGCCTGGTCCTCACCTTCTTCGCCGTCCTGCTCGGACTCGGATTCCTCTTCACCTTCGCTGGCCGCCGCCGCCGCATCGGAAGACGCCGGAGCGCCATCCTCGCGCAACTCGCCGTCGCGCGGGCCACCGCGGCCGCGCCGACGCCGGCGGCGCTTGCGGCGCTGGCCGTCCTGGTCGGAAGCCGCTTCGCCGCCAGCCTGCTCCTCGGCGAGGCCTTCGGTTTCCTCGGTCTCGACCTCGGATTCCAGCTCCGGATCGAATTCCTCGTCGTCATAGACTTCTTCGGCTACGGGCGGCGGGCTTGCGGCGGCCTGTGCCGCCAGCAGCGCCTTCGCTGCTTCCAGCGTATGCACCTGCTCGCCGCGGTCGATGAGATAGGCCTGCGGTCCGCTGACGCTGGGGTCGGCGATGACGGCCAGCGTGACCTTGAAGCCGTTCTCGAGGTCGCGCAGATGGCCACGCTTGTGGTTCAGCACATAGAGCGCGACGTCGGTGCGGGTGCGGACCACGAGATTGTGGGTCGCGCCCTTCATCAGGATCTCTTCGAGGCCGCGCAAAAGCTGGAGCGCAACCGAGGAGACTGAGCGGACATGGCCGGTGCCGCCGCAATGCGGGCAGGGATCGGTCGAGGATTCCAGCACGCTGGCGCGGATGCGCTGGCGCGACATCTCGAGCAGGCCGAAATGCGAGATGCGGCCGACCTGGATGCGCGCGCGGTCCTGCCGCAGGCAATCGGACAGCTTGCGCTCGACCGCGCGGTTGTTGCGCTTCTCGTCCATGTCGATGAAGTCGATGACGATCAGGCCGGCGAGGTCGCGTAGGCGGAGCTGGCGGGCGACCTCTTCGGCCGCCTCCAGATTGGTCTTGAGTGCGGTGTCCTCGATATGGTGCTCGCGGGTCGACCGTCCGGAGTTGACGTCGATCGAGACCAGCGCCTCGGTCTGGTTGATCACGATGTAGCCGCCGGAGCGCAGCTGCACGGTCGGAGAGAACATCGCGTCCAGCTGGCTCTCGACGCCCATGCGTGAGAACAGCGGCTGGCCGTCCCGATACTGCCTCACCGCGCTGACATTGGCGGGCATCAGCATCTTCATGAAGTCGCGCGCTTCGCGGTAGCCGGACTCACCGGCAACCGAGATCTCGTCGATCTCCTTGTTGTAGAGGTCGCGCAGCGAGCGCTTGATCAGCGAGCCTTCCTCGTAGACCAGGGTCGGGGCCTGCGACTTCAGCGTCAGGTCGCGCACCGTCTCCCACATCCGGATCAGGTATTCGAAGTCGCGCTTGATCTCGGGCTTGGTGCGGGCGGCGCCGGCGGTGCGCAGGATGATGCCCATGCCCTCGGGCACGTCGAGATCCTGCACCACTTCCTTCAGGCGGGAACGATCCTGGGCGCTGGTGATCTTGCGGCTGATGCCGCCGCCGCGCGCGGTGTTCGGCATCAACACGGCATAGCGGCCGGCGAGCGAGAGATAGGTGGTCAGCGCCGCACCCTTGTTGCCGCGCTCTTCCTTGACGACCTGCACCAGCATCACCTGGCGGCGCTTGATGACTTCCTGGATCTTGTACTGGCGGCGCGGGCGGAAGGTGCGCTCCGGCACTTCCTCCATGACGTCGTCGCCGCCGACGGATTCGACGTGTTCCTCTTCGGCTTCCTCGCCGTCCTCGTCCTCGTCGTCTTCCTCATCGGACTCGTGATGACGAGCATCCGTGCTTTCGCCGGCAGCGTAGACGGCGTCAGCCGGTTCGGTGGAGGCGGTCACGGCTTCGGCGAGAGCGTCGGCATGAGCCTCGGCATGGGCTTCGGAGGCGACAGCCTCCTGCGGTTCGGCAGCGGTCTCGGTCGCGACCACGGGCTCGGCGCCGAAGGCTGCGACAGGCGCGGGCGTCTCGTCGGCATGATCATGGTCGTGATGATCGTGCGGGCCGTCATGACCATGGTCGTGATCGTGACGATGGTCGTCGTGCCCATGATCGTGATGATCATGGCCTTCGTGGTCATGATCGTGGCGATCATGATCGCCAGGTTCGTGGTCTTGATGCTCGTGGTCGTGATGTTCTTGGCCGTCGTGCTCGCCATGATGCTCCGCATCGGCATGCAGATGCTCGCCTTCGTGCGGTGCGCCCTCGGTGTGCGGGGCTTCGCCCTCGACCGGCTGGGCGGCGGGATCGCTACCTGCGTCGAGGCCTTCGACGATGTCACTACGCACGCGCTCGCCCTGACTGCGGCGGCGGGAGTTGCGGTGGCGCGAGCGGCGGCGGCCGTGGGAGCGGTTCTCGCTCTCTTCCTCGGCCTCGCGATGGGCCTGTTCCTCGGCCTCGATCAGTGCCTGCCGGTCGGCGACCGGGATCTGGTAGTAGTCGGGATGGATTTCGCTGAAGGCGAGGAAGCCGTGGCGGTTGCCGCCATATTCGACAAAGGCGGCCTGGAGCGAGGGCTCCACCCGGGTGACCTTGGCGAGGTAGATATTCCCGCGCAGTTGCTTGCGTTGGGCGGTCTCGAAATCAAACTCTTCGACGCGATTGCCGCGGACCACGACGACCCGGGTCTCCTCCGGGTGGGTGGCATCGATCAACATCTTGTTGGGCATGTCTTAACTCTTGGCGGCGGCGGGCGCGATTCACCGTGGGCGCGATCTGCGCTGCCGGGTGACGCGACGGTCCACCTGATTCGGGGGTGAGGGGAAGGCCGAAACGCCGTCTCTCGCGCCTTGCCGAAACGGAAGCTGGAGGGCCGAAGCGGCGCGCGGGATTGTCACTCCGCAGCGTCGCGAACGGTCCTTCAGAATTCGTCGGCACAGTCTGGCGCATCAAGCGTCGGCCCGTATGAAACATTGGGCGGCGGGGCCGCCCCTCAATCAGTTGCTGCTGGCCAGGCATGGCGCGAGCGCGCTCGCCTTGGGGATTACGAACCGCTCCCTTGGGATTAAGGGACCGGGTAACGAGTCACGTCGCTGTCAAAACCGTCCCGGAAACGCGGTGGTAACCAGGGACCGTCCGCCACCGGGGCTTGACCCGCTCCACCTCGCTGCCGCGCACCGCGCTGGTCTTTGAGGGGAACGGAAAAACGCTGGAATTCCCAAAACTTGAGAGTTCCGGCGCTGCACCGGGAGGCTGAACGCGACACAACCGGAAATATCGGCCGTCAGCACTCCGTACATACGTGGAATGGACCAACCGTGCAAGGGAGCGTCGCACGGCGGTCACAGTCGGGGAGTTTCGTATATCTGTCATTAAGCGGCGATTAACCCTGTGGTTCTATTGCGTTAGAAGGGCCGCTCGGAGGCACTGAATCGGTGACGAGCCGCACAAATCAAAGGGTTTTGCTGGGATGCGCGCTTCTGTGTGCCGCAGCATTGGTGTGCGCTGATTCCTGGCGCCTGAGCGCGGCGGAAAGCCAGCCGCAACCCTCTGTTGCGGTAGCGATTTTTCCAACCGCCTCCGCCGCCCGGCTGGCCGGCGATGGCAAGCAGACCCGCTTCATCCTCGACATCGATCAGGCCGTCACCTTCCGCGCCGTCACGCTCGCCGACCCCTACCGGGTGGTGGTCGATGTGCCTCAAGTCAATTTTCAACTGCCTGCGGGCACCGGGGTCGAGGGACGGGGACTGGTCAAGGCCTTCCGCTACGGGCTGGTCATGCCCGGCGGCTCGCGAATCGTGTTCGACCTGACAGGCCCGGCCAAGATCGCCAAGTCCTACGTGCTGGAGGCCGCCAATGGCCAGCCGGCCCGGCTCGTGCTCGAGCTGGAGGAGGTCGACCGTGCCGCCTTCGTACAGTCGCTCGTCCCCGAGAGGCGCCCCGAACTGCGGCCCGCAATCGCCGACGCGCCGCCGGCAACGGTTCCTGCCGCCGCAGCTCCGGAAGCCGGGCAGCAAAAGGTCGACGGGCGCCCGATCGTCGTGATCGATCCCGGTCATGGCGGCATCGACAACGGCACGCAGTCGAACGGCGAGAGCGAGAAGAACCTGGTGCTGGCCTTCGGCCTGGCGCTGCGCGACCGGCTGGACAAGACCGGCAAATTCCGCGTGGTGATGACACGGGACGACGACACCTTCATTCCGCTCAACGACCGGGTCAAAGTCGCCCGCGGGCTCAAGGCCGCCCTGTTCGTCTCGATCCACGCCGACGCGCTGCCGAAGGCCGAGGGCGATGCGCAGGGCGCAACCATCTACACGCTGTCCGACAAGGCCTCCGACGCCGAGGCGCAGCGGCTGGCGGACGCGGAAAACCGGGCGGATGCGATCGCCGGTTTCAACCTCGCGGAGGAGCCGACCGACGTCGCGGACATCCTGATCGACCTCACCCAGCGGGAAACTCGCACCTTTTCAAGCCGTTTTGCCCGCCTGTTGATGGGCGAAATGAAGTCGTCCGTGCGGATGCACAAGCATCCCCTCAAGTCGGCCGGCTTCCGGGTGCTCAAGGCGCCGGACGTGCCGTCGGTGCTGGTCGAGATCGGCTATGTCTCCAACAAGGGCGACCTCGAGCATCTGGTCTCCGAGGGCTGGCGGTCCAAGGCCGTGGGCTCGATGGCGCAGGCGATCGACGGGTTCCTGACCAAGCGGATGGCCACGGCCGGATCGTCAAATTGACGAACGGGGGTTCGTCGAATTGACGACCGGGAGGCGTCGAATTGAGAGGGATTTTCCGTCCCGTTGCAAAAGCCCTAGTTTGGCCACAGCGGGCGCTTTATAAAAATGCCGCAGGGGGTTCCGGAATCGGCGAGAATCCCGTTCGGCAAGCGTCTTGGTCCGGCACTGATGTAATTGAGTGAATTCGCGACGTGGAGTTGGCGCCTGTTTTGGGTGCCTTGAGCTGATCCAGAGTTTGAACGGATAAACATATAATGCGCTTGCTGGTGCGGTTCATGGGCTTCCTGTTCGCCGCGGGAACGGTGGTGTTCCTTGTCGGTGTCGGAGCCGTGGCAGGCCTGATCTGGCATTTCTCCAAGGACTTGCCCGACTACTCTCAGCTTCAGGATTACGAGCCGCCGGTGATGACCCGCGTGCACGCGGTCGACGGCTCGCTGCTCGGCGAATACGCCAAGGAGCGCCGGCTGTACCTGCCGATCCAGGCGGTGCCGAAGCTCGTGATCAATGCCTTCCTCGCGGCCGAGGACAAGAATTTCTACGAGCATGGCGGCATCGACTACACCGGCATGGCGCGCGCCGGCGTGCTCTTCATCCAAAACTACGGCTCGAACCGGCGTCCGCAGGGTGCCTCCACGATCACCCAGCAGGTCGCCAAGAACTTCCTTCTGACCAACGAGGTCTCCTTCGCCCGCAAGATCAAGGAAGCCTTGCTGGCGATGCGCATCGAGAAGACCTACTCGAAGGACAAGATCCTCGAGCTGTATCTGAACGAGATCTATCTCGGCCTCGGCGCCTACGGCATCGCGGCCGCTTCGCTGGTGTATTTCGACAAATCGGTGAACGAGCTGACGGTCGCTGAAGCGTCCTATCTCGCCGCGCTGCCGAAGATGCCCGCGACGCTGCATCCGGTCCGCAACCGCGATCGCGCCATCGAGCGCCGCAACTACGTGATCGACCGTCTGCTGGAGAACGGCTGGATCAAGCAGGCCGACGCCGACAAGGCGCGCAAGGAGCCGCTGGCCGTCACCAACCGTTCCAACGGCGCCCACACCTTCGCCGGCGAATATTTCGCCGAGGAAGTCCGCCGTGACATCTTCGAGCGCTACGGCGAGAAGAAGCTTTACGAAGGCGGTCTGTCCGTCCGCACCACGCTCGACCCGAAGATCCAGGTCATGGCGCGCAAGGCCATGGTCGCCGGCCTCGTCAACTATGACGAGCAGCAGGGCTATCGCGGCGCCATGAGCAAGCTCGATATTTCGGGAGATTGGGGCGTGAAGCTCGCCGAGATCAAGTCGCTGTCCGACATCTCGCCATGGCGCATGGCGGTGGTGCTTGAGACCAGCGACCAGTCCGCGCGCATCGGCTTCCAGCCGAATCGCGAGCTCGGCGGCGCCATCAGCAAGCAGCGCGAGACCGGCATCGTCACGGTCGACGGCGTGCGCTGGGCGAGGGCGGCCCAGGGCAATGCCAAGGGCAAGACCCCGACGTCGGTGGCGCAGGTGTTGCAGCCCGGCGACGTGATCTATGCCGATCCGCTCTACACCAAGGAGGGACAGCCGGTCGAAGGCCAGTACCGCCTGCGCCAGATTCCCGAAGTGTCCGGCGCGATGGTGGCGATGGATCCCTGGACCGGCCGCGTGCTCGCGATGGTCGGCGGCTTCTCGTTCGACCAGAGCCAGTTCAACCGCGCCACGCAGGCCTATCGGCAGCCGGGTTCGTCGTTCAAGCCGATCGTCTATTCGGCCGCGCTCGACAACGGCTATACGCCCTCGACCGTCGTGCTCGACGCGCCCATTGAAATCGACCAGGGCCAGGGCGCCGGCGTGTGGCGGCCCGAGAACTTCTCGTCAGGCAAATTCCAGGGACCCGTCACGCTGCGCAACGCGCTGCGGCAGTCGCTCAACACCGTGACCGTGCGCCTCGCGCAGGACATCGGCATGCCCCTGATCGGCGAATATGCGCGCCGCTTCGGCGTCTATGATGAATTGCCGAACTATCTGTCCTACGCGCTTGGCGCCGGCGAGACCACGGCGATGCGCATGGTCACGGCCTATTCGATGCTCGCCAATGGCGGTCGCCGGGTGAAGCCGACCTTGATCGACCGTATCCAGGACCGTTACGGCCGCACCATCTTCAAGCACGACCAGCGCGAATGCCGCGGCTGCGACGCGCCGGGCGGCTGGAAGAACCAGGCCGAGCCGCAGCTGATCGACCGCCGCGAGCAGGTGCTGGATTCCATGACCGCCTATCAGATCACCGAGCTGATGGAAGGCGTGGTCCAGGCCGGTACCGCGACCGTGGTCAAGGAAGTCGGCAAGCCGATCGCCGGCAAGACCGGCACCACCAACGAGGCCAAGGACGCCTGGTTCGTCGGCTTCTCGCCCGACGTCGCCGTCGCGATCTATATGGGCTACGACAAGCCGCGCGCGCTCGGTAGGGGCAACGCCGCGACCGGCGGCCATCTGGCCGCGCCCATCGCGCGCGACTTCCTCAAACTCGCGCTCGCCGACAAGCCCGCGGTTCCGTTCAAGGTGCCGGCCGGCATCAAGCTCGTGCGCGTCGTCTCCAAGACCGGCATGCGCGCCGGCCCCGGCGAGACCGGCGGAACCATTCTCGAAGCCTTCAAGCCGGGCACGGCGCCGCCTGACAACTACTCGGTCATCGGCGTTGCCGATGCCGACGGGCGCGGCGGCGTGCCGGCGTCGCAGCAGCAGCAGCCGGATTCCGGCTTCTTCATGCGGCCGGGCACCGGCGGGCTGTACTAGCGGATAAGACTGACGATCGCGGTTCCGGCGGTTGCGCTTTGCAGCCGCCGCCGCTACATCCCAATCTGAATTGCACGCGGGATTCCGCGAGATCAGAGAACGACATGCGCGCCGAAATCGAACGGTTGGTAGAAGAGATCAAGCAGTCAGTCGGGCTGCTGAGGAGGCATCTTTGACGTCGAGAAATCGACGGCGCGCCTCGCTGAGCTGAACAAGCTCGCAGAAGATCCCAACCTCTGGAACGATCCCCAGAAAGCCCAGAAGCTGATGCAGGAGCGCACCTCGCTTGAGGATTCGCTCTCGGGCATCGGCAAGGTCGAGCAGGAGCTTGAAGACGACATCGGCATGATCGAGCTCGGCGAAGCCGAGGGCGATGCGGGCGTCGTCACTGAGGCTGAAACCGCGCTGAAGAACCTCAAGAAGGAAGTCGCGCGGCGCGAGCTCGAGGCGCTGCTGTCGGGTGAGGCCGATCGTTTCGATTCCTATCTCGAAGTCCATGCCGGCGCCGGTGGCACCGAGAGCCAGGACTGGGCGCAGATGCTCTTGCGCATGTACACGCGCTGGGCCGAGACGCACGGCTTCAAGGTCGAATTCCTCGAGGAGTCCGAGGGCGAAGAGGCCGGCATCAAGTCCGCGACCATCCAGGTCTCCGGCCACAATGCCTATGGCTGGCTGAAGACGGAGGCGGGCGTGCACCGGCTGGTGCGCATCTCGCCGTTCGATTCCAACGCGCGGCGGCACACCTCGTTTTCGAGCGTGCAGGTATTCCCCGTCATCGACGACAGCATCAAGATCGACATCAAGGAAGCCGACGTCCGTGTCGATACGATGCGCTCGGGCGGCGCCGGCGGCCAGCACGTCAACAAGACCGAATCTGCGGTGCGCCTGACGCACATTCCGACCGGCGTTGCGGTGGTCTGCCAGGCCGGCCGCTCCCAGCACAAGAACCGGGCGCAGGCCTGGGACATGTTGCGCGCGCGGCTTTACGAGATCGAGCTGAAGAAGCGCGAGGAGAAGGCCGCCGCCGACCAGGCCGCCAAGACCGATATCGGCTGGGGCCACCAGATCCGCTCCTACGTGCTGCAGCCCTACCAGATGGTGAAGGATTTGCGCACCGGTGTGCAGACCTCCGACACCTCGGGCGTGCTGAACGGCGAGCTCGACGACTTCATGGCCGCAACCCTGGCGCAGCGCGCCTTCGGCACCACCGGCGCCGACATCGAGGACGTCGACTGATGTCCCGCGTCGCCTTCATCGGGTTGGGGCGGATGGGCCACGGCATGGCCGGCCGCTATCTCGATGCCGGCTTCACGGTGACGCTGTGGAATCGCAGCAAGGCAAAAGCGGACGACCTGATCGCGCGCGGCGCGCATTGGGCAACGTCGCCTGAGGATGCCGCCATCGATGCCGATGCGGTCGTGACCATGGTCGCCGATGACGAAGCCTCGCGCGCGGTCTGGCTCGGGCCTGAGGGCGCGGCCAAGACGGCAAAGGCCGGCACCATTGCGATCGAGTGCTCCACCGTCTCCTATGACCACGCCCGCGAGATGGGCCGTGAGCTCAATGCGCGCGGGCTGATCTACATCGACTGCCCCGTGACGGGATTGCCGGATGCGGCCGCGGCCGGAAAGCTGACGCTGCTCGCCGGCGCCGACGCAGCCGATCTCGAACGTGCGCGGCCGTTTCTCGAACCGATCGGCTCGACCATCCGCCATTTCGGCGCGGTCGGCTCCGGTACCGTCTACAAGCTCATCAACAATCTCCTGGGTGCGATCCAGATCGCCGGGCTTGCCGAAGGCCTCGCCATCGCCGAACAGGCCGGGCTCGACATGAACCTGGTGCTGGAATCGATCCAGGCCGGTGTCGCCGCCAGCCCGCAGGTGCAGCGTCATTCCAGGCGCATGGTCGCCCGCGATTTCAGCGGCGCGACGTTTACGGCGGCGCTGCGGCACAAGGATGCGGCCTATGCGGTGAAGCTCGCCGAAAGCCTGCTGGCCGACAAGCCGCTGGTATCGCGCGCTGCGGTCGAGTCCTACGCGCAGGCCAAGGCCGCGATGCCCGACGACGATGAAGGCAAGATGATCGAGCTGGTCTCGCGGCCGAAGAAGCCGACCTAGTCGGGCGCATCAACATGGGGCAGCCTCGTTCGGAACGTGGTCTCGGCATTGCCCTCGTCATCGCCGCGGCAATTGCCTGGAGCACGGCGCCGTTCTTCACGCGGCTCTTGCCGTTCGACCCGTGGACCATCCTGTTCTGGCGCGGACTGTTCGCGGGCAGCCTGATCACGGTGTTTCTCGTCGTGATGCAGGGCCGCGCCGCGCTGTGGCAATTGGTCGTGCCGGGGAGGGGCGGCCTGCTCGTCGCGTCCTTGTCCGCGGTCGGCATGGTCTCGTTCATTCCCGCGCTTCAGATGACCAAGGTCATGAACGTCGCGGTGCTGATCGCAACCCAGCCCTTCGTCGCGGCTGCGCTGGCGTGGCTGTGGCTCGGCGAAGCCGCGACGTGGCGTACGCTGGCCGCGAGCCTGATCGCCTTTGCCGGCGTGGTGATCACGGTCGGCGGCGTTCAGGCCGGCGCCGATCTCGGCGGCGTCGCGCTGAGCTGCCTGATGGTGCTCGCCATCTCCGCCATGACCGTCGTGGTCCGGCGTCACCGCGAGACCTCGATGGTGGCGGCAGCGGCGCTGTCGAACTTCATGGGGAGCCTCGTCAGCCTTCCCTTCGCCCACGACATCGCTCATGTCGGCGGCAATGGCATTGCGATCCTCGCGATGTTCGGCTGCCTTCAGGTTGCGCTCGGCCTGACCTTCTACATGCTCGGCTCACGCTTGCTGCCATCAGGACAGGCCTCGCTGATCGCGACGCTGGAAACGCCGCTGATGCCGTTCTGGATCTGGGTCGCCTTCCGGGAGTTGCCCGCCGTGCATGCGCTCATTGGCGGCGCGCTGGTGATTGGAGCGGTGATCGCCGATATTGCCGGTGAAGCTCGCTCGCGGCGCCCCTCCTGAGCAACGTTGTCGGAAATCGGGTGGCGGCCTGTCCCCCGTGGGTCGGTCAAAATCCCCCGGGTATGGTCACTTGAAACTCCCCCACCTGATGATCGCCGTCAGCGCCGCTGAACAGCAGTAGCCGGTCAGGCAGGACGTTTATG
>NZ_JASAUS010000058.1:0-51365 GCF_029953005.1 Bradyrhizobium sp. Mp27
GCTCTTGCCCGGGAAACAAACTCAAACTAACAGTCCCTTGTCCTGCCTCGCGGGTGGAGGAATTTGACTGACCACACCCGGAGGAATTTGAAGTGACCCGCGGGGCATTCGACATGATGCGCCGCGCCTATGAGGAGCGGCTCGAACAAGCGGTGTTGCCATGGCTGCTCAAGTCCACGGCGATCTATCTGCGTCCAAGCGAGTCGGCGGCAATCGTCGAGGGCATGATGCGACGGACGCTGTGGGTCGTGGACCGAAACCGCATGGAGGCGACCGAGTGAACAGGCACCGAAACGCAAAAGGCCCGGTCGCCAATGGCGACCGGGCCTTTTGCTTTATCGCATCAAGAGGTCAGGCCGCCTTGGAGACCAGGGCCTCGCTGTCGACGAGCTCGGTGCCGATCAAATAGTCGCGGCAGCCGCGCAAGCTACGCAGCGCGCGGTTGAAGTCGATGCCGGTCGAGACCAGCGCATGCAGCGTGGTCGGATTGCGCACGATGCCACGGAACACGGCTGCGAGATCGATCTGGCCGTTCGGCTTGATGGCGGCGCGGGCGAGCGCCGGCAGCGCGCGATGGGCGGGATCGCTGATGACGCGGACCGCGGCAAAGGGCAGCCCCGCCTCGGCGGCGTAGGCGGCCGCGATGTGGCTCTCCATGTCGACGGCAGAGGCTCCGGTCTCCGAATGCAGCGCCGCCTTGCAAGACCGCTTCGTGACCACCTCCTCGGCGCCGGCAAGGCTGCCGCGCACCACGCGGCGGCGCCCGGACGTCAGGCGGTCGATCAGTTCATCGCCGAGCGACAGGCCTGCGGCCCAGCGGGTATCGCCGGAGAGCACCTCGGTCGCCAGCACGACGTCGCCGGAGCGCAGCGTCGGGTCGAGCCCGCCGGCCACGCCGAACGAGATCACGCCGCGAATCGTCTCGGGATCCACCACCGTCAGCAGCGCCCGCAACTGGGTCGGGCTGCTCGACGAGCAAATGACCGCCATTCCGGGCCCAGCCGCGATACGGGCCTCCTGAACCAGTCCAGTCACGATCAATATCGGCCGCGGGTCGATGGCATTACCCACGGTCAGATAGTCCCCCGTCCCCAAAGTCACATCCCGACCCCTACCACCCTGCTGTTGGTGTTCCGCAAGTTCCGATACCGCGCCAACGCCCACAGCGGGAAGAACTTCGGGTAACCGTGATAACGCAGATAGAATACACGAGGAAAGCCTGTGGCGGTGTACCGCTGCTCGTCCCACAGTCCTTTTTTGTTCTGTGTTGCAATCAGGTACTCCACCCCGCGGGCGACGGCCGGGTGATCAACCTCACCAGCAGCCATCAGGGCAAGCAAGGCCCATGCCGTTTGCGAGGCGGTCGAGGGAGCGGCCTCCCAGCCCTTGTAGTCGAGACGGTAGCTGACGGCGTCCTCGCCCCAGCCGCCGTCCTTGTTCTGGATCGAGGCCAGCCAGTCGGCGGCCTTCCGAATCATGGGGTCGTCATGGCGGACGCCGGCCATGTTGAGGGCACAGAGCACCGACCAGGTTCCGTAGATGAAGTTCATGCCCCAGCGGCCGTACCAGGACCCTTCCGCGTGTTGGGTCTTCCGGAGGTAGGCGACCCCGTCGGCCACATGCTTGCTGGACTTCTCGGTCTCGCCGAGCTGGGCCAGCATGGAGATGCAGCGCGCGGTGACGTCCTCGGTCGGCGGATCGAGCAGCGCGCCATGATCCGAGAACGGGATGTTGTTCAGATAATATTCGAGATTGTTGACGTCGAAGGCGGCCCAGCCGCCATCGTCGCTCTGCATGCCCTCGATCCACTCCCGGCCGCGGTCGATCGCGGCGTCATAGCCGGTCGCACCGTGCTCCCGTCGCATGCGGTCCATCGACATCACCACCACCGCGGTGTCGTCGAGATCGGGATAATAGGCATTGTTGTACTGGAAGGCCCAGCCGCCCGGGCGCACGTCGGGCCGCTTCACCGCCCAGTCGCCCTTCACCTCGAGCTCCTGCTTCGGGATCAGCCAGTCGAGGCCCTGCTTGGCCGCAGGCACGGCTATGTCACCGCCGGCTTCCAGCAGCGCGTGGGCGGTCAGCGTCGTGTCCCACACCGGGGAGACGCAGGGCTGGCAGTAGGCCTCGTCGCCATTGAACACGAGCAGCTTGTCGATGCCCCGGCGCGTGACCGCGCGCGGCGGATAATTCTCGTCCTTGCCGAGCGCGTCATACATCATGACGATGTTGGCCATGGGCGGATAGATCGCACCCATGCCGTCCTCGCCGTTGAGCCGCTCCTCGGTGAAGGCGAGCGCCGCATCGATCGCGCGCTGGCGCAGGCTCTTCGGAAACATCGGCTCGATCACGCGCAAAATGCCGTCGAGCGCGCGGAACAGCACGAACCAGGCCATGCTCTGGTGCGGCGCCTTCGCGGTCATGCCGATCGAGCGCGGATCCTGGAGAAACAGCTCGTCGATCCCGACGCCCTTCGGATTCTTCGCCAGCGGCTTCAGCGCGGCGAGAACCATCAGCGGCACCATGGTGGTGCGGGCCCAGTAGGAAATCTTGTTGAGGTGGAACGGCGACCAGAACGGCAGCAGCACGATCTCGATCGGCAGCACCGGCACCGCGCGCCAGGTCAGCACGCCGAACATCGCAAGCAGGAAGCGCGTGAAGACGTTGCTGTTGATCGCGCCGCCGCGGGCATGGATCGCCTCGCGCGCACGCACCATGTGCGGGGCGTCGACGGAATCGCCGATCATCTTGAGCGCGAAGTAGGACTTCACGCTCGCGCTCATGTCGAACTCGCCGTCATGCACGAGCGGCCAGCCGCCATGGGCGCCCTGAACGCGGCGGAGATAATTGCCGAGCTTGGCCTCGAGCACGGCGTCCACGGGCTCTGCGAGATAATGGCGCAGCAGGATGTATTCGGCCGGAATGGTGCAGTCGGCCTCGAGCTCGAACACCCAATGGCCGTCGGATTGCTGGAAGCCGAGAACGCCTTGCGTCGCCGACGCAATGCTCGATTCCAGGACGCCCGATTCCAAGGCTTCGCGGCTGGTCGCGTTCACGGCATCCATGTCGCTCGATTGCTCCGATAGTCGATTGAAATTGACCGGGACTTTGCCCGTCAGGGCCGCTTTGCGGCCAAAACCAGATCGGCGGCGCGATCACCGGACCGTACCGATCCCTCGATGGTTGCAGGCAATCCCGTAGCAGTCCAGTCGCCGGCAAGAAACAGGTTTTTCAGCGCAGTCGCAGGTCCCGGACGCAGGGCATTCTGGGCCGGTGTGGCCGCAAATGTGGCACGGCGCTCGCGAACGATCTGCCAGGGGGGCAGCTCGCCGGACACGCCGCCCGCCTCGCAGACGTCGTTCCAGATCGCCTGCGCGAGTTCCTCGCGCGGCATGTCGACCAGGCGGTCGCCATTGCTGATGGTCACGGAGAGCCGATTCGGGAACGCGAACAGCCATTCAACGACGCCGCCGATCACGCCGAGGATCGGCGCCGAGCCCGGCGGCGGCTCGAACCGGAAATGCGCGTTCACGATGGCGCGGAATTCGGTCGGCGTCTTCAGCCCCGGCAGCAGGCTCGCAGCGGCACGCGGCGGCACCGCCATCACGACGACATCGCCCTCACCGAGCTGGATCACATCCTCGCCGCCGAAATTCAGCGCGCTGGCCTTGCCGTCACCGGTCGTAAACGAACGCAGCTCATGGCCGAGCTGAACGGTGTGGCCACGCTCCTGCAAGAACTTCACGGCAGGCTCGATCAGCACGGCGCTCAAGCCGTCGCGCGCAATCAGCGGCCGGCACGCCTGTCCGCCCGCAAGCAGCGTCTCGCGCACGATCGCGCCGGCAAGCCCGGCCGAGCCCTCGGGCGGATCGACGTTGAGTGCCGCAAGCAGCAGCGGCTGCACCAGCCGTTGATACAGGATGCCCTCGCAGGGAATCGACTTGCCGACCAGCGTCTCCTCCGACGCCCAGATCAGCGGCGCCAGCTTGAGATAATCGCTGAGCCCGGTGTCGGGAACGCGGCGGCTTTCGTCGAGCACCCAGGTCGGCAGCCGGCCATCGCCGAGATCGATCTGCCAGCGCTGCCCGGTCTTGATGTCGACGAACGGAAACTGCGCGCGTTCGGGGCCGACGAGGCCCGCCTCGGTGCCGATCGAGCGCGCATAGGCGCGCGCATGGCTGTTGCCCGACAGCAGCAGATGATTGCCGTTGTCGATGGTGAGATTGGTGGCGCCGTCGAAATAGGAACGGCAGCGGCCGCCGGCCTGGTGCGTCGCCTCGTGCACGGCGACCTTGAAGCCGGCATTGGCGAGCCGCACGGCGGCGGAGAGGCCGGAAATTCCAGCACCGATGATGTGAGCTGTCTTTTGCATCAGATGAAAGCGTAACGGAGCAGGATCAGGATGCGCGTGACCTTCGACACACGCACCGGCTCACGCGGCGCGTTGAAGCCGCGCGCGATCAGGAGGTCCAGAATGGAGTGGTAGTACTTCGACATGATCCGCGGCGCGCGCACGGCGCGGCGCTTGTTGCGGTTCATGATCTCGTCCGACTTCTCGAAATGCGCTTTCGCGCGCTGCGTCAGCGGCTGGCAGACCTTCGGCAGCGCGCGCTCGGTGATCACGCGGTTCGGGTCGTTGGAGGTGATGCCGGCATGCAGCAGTGCCTCGCGCGGCAGATAGAGCCGGCCAAGGCCTGCGTCCTCGTCGATGTCGCGCAGGATATTGGTGAGCTGGAGCGCGCGGCCGAGATGGTAGGCGAGCTCGATGCCGTCCTCTTCCGGCAGGCCGAACACTCGTACCGACAGCCGCCCCACGGCGCTGGCGACGCGATCGCAGTAAAGATCGAGAGTCGCCATGTCGGGCGCGCGGATGTCCTGCGGCACGTCCATCTCCATGCCGTCGACGATCGCAAGGAAATCCTCGCGCTTGAGGCCGAAGGTCTTCACCGAGGCGACGTAGTCCTTCAGCCGCGGCGGCGGATGGCCCTGATAGAGCGCGTCGATGTCGTTGCGCCACTCCTGAAGCGCGGCGAGCCGCTCGTCGCGCGGGCCGTCGGAATCGGCGATGTCGTCGACCTGTCGGCAGAAGCTGTAGATCTGGAACATCGCTTCGCGCTGGTCATGCGGCAGGATGCGCATCGCAGCGTAGAAGGAGCTGTTCGATGCGGTCGAGCCGTAATTGGCGCTGGGCGAGGTCGCCTCAAGCGTCATGTGCAGTCCCCGGTCTGGAAATGGCCTTGCGTCCGATCGCGCGGCGGCCGACTTCGCCGATCATGCCGGCGAGGCTGAAAATGAGAAGCTCGAACTTGTTCAGATGCACGCGCTCGCGCAGGGGATCGCGCACCTTCAACAGACGCACGATACGATCGGCATAGGCCTGGATCACCGCGACATCGACGCCGAGGCGGAAATCGCGGATCTCCGCGCTGAGCGACCTGCCCTCGTCGAGCAAGGCTGCGTTGCGCACGGCGAGCGCCTGAAGGCAGGCCAGCATCGCCGGCGGCGACTGCGTCAGCCCGAGCTGCTCGACCGAGGCGCCGCTCGCGGCCAGCGCGTCGCGCGGCAGATAGACGCGATTGAGCTCGCGAAAATCCTTGCCGCAATCCTGGAGGTGGTTGTTGATCTGAAGGCCTGCGCAGAGCGCGTCCGAGGCCGCCCATGTCGACGTGCTCTCGCCGTGGACGTCGAGCATGAAACGGCCGACCGGCATCGCCGAGTAGCGGCAATAGTGGATGACCTCGTCCCAGTTCTCGTAGCGCAGCTTGGTGACGTCCATGCGGAACGCGATGAGCACGTCGAGCGCGTGTCGCGGCGCCATGCCTCGCTCGGCCAGCGCCCGCCGCAGAATGACGGCTTCGGCCTGGGTCTCGCCTTCGCCGAGCAGTTCCGCCTCGAGCAGGTCGAGATAAGCGAGCTTCTGGTCGGGCGGCAGCGTCGCGTGATCGGCGATGTCGTCGGCGGTACGGACGAAATTGTAGTACGCCAGGATCAGCGCGCGATGGCGCGGATGAATGATCCAGGACGCGACGGGAAAATTCTCGTCGCGGTCACCCTTGCCGGATCGCAATTCGCTCGCAGAGGTCATCGAGGGCTGGTTTACAATCGTTTGGACAGGAAGGGCTTTTTCGCTCGCGCGGGCTCATGCCGACGATGCCGCCGCGGCCCCCATATAGGGGAATACGGCCGCAAAACCAATCCTGTCTCTCGATGGCTGCCCTTCCGGATCCGGCCCGAAAAGGCGGCCCCGGGGCCGCCCTTGGTGGGCCAGTGGCCGAGCTTACTGGTTGTGGGTCTTCAGGACCTGGTCGCAGGCCTGCGAGATCTTGGCCCGGTTCTCCTTGAGGCAGGCCAGGATGGTGAAATCGCCCTGGTCGATGACCGGACGGCAGAACTTCTGCACATCGCGCGTGCAGGCCTTCTGTTCGGCGTCCGTGCCGCGTCCTGCCTGGGCGAATGCCGCCGTCGAAAGGGAGGCCGACAGCAGGGTGAGAGCGACGAGAAGCTTACGCATTGTATTCCTTCATTCTGGCGGCAGAACCGCACCGATCCCGGACAGCACAGGGCGAACGACCGGAACGGATTGTTCTGATGGCAAGTCGCCGCGGAACGCGCGGCCTCGGAGAAGCCACAAGCACTGGCAAATGCGGCCAAATTGGCGCCACATCCACCAAATCAGGTCTTCCCTCACTCTTCATTGGCAGATGTAAGAGATTGATACTACGTCATAATTCTGGCACACCGCGTTTTGATGCGTACCTGTTGCAGAGCTGCATCTCTCCGCCCTGCTTTTCCCGCCAGAAACACAGCGAAACAGAGAGAATCGCGCAGCCTGACCTGGTGCGAGGGCGTCGTGAACCGCCGTCCCTGGCTGTCAGGCTTTGAACCAGACACAGGCTCGGAACACTAAACTTTCGATGTGGCGAGACGTTCATCCTAAGCGAGCGTCGTTCGAAAACGGGATATTCAAAATGCAATTCTTTGGGCGATCTGGACAGGCAATCAAGGCGGCCGGCATCGGGGCTGCGCTGCTCTTCTCAGTTTCGGCAAGCCATGCTCAGTCGTCCGGACCGTTTGCAGGTTTCGACGGTGCGTGGAGCGGCACCGGCACGGTGTCGCTGTCCGATGGCAGCACCGAGCGCATCCGCTGCAAGGCCGACTACAAGGTCGCCGGCACCGGTCTCAGCCTCAAGCAGGCCCTTCACTGCGCGTCCGACAGCTACAAGTTCGACCTCACCAGCGACGTGACGAGCCAGGGCGAGCGAATCTCCGGCAACTGGAGCGAGACCAACCGCAACATCTTCGGCAATCTCCAGGGCACCGCCGGCGGCGGCCAGATCGAGGTGTTCGTCGAGGCCAACGGCTTCGCCGCCAACCTGTCGCTGCGCACCAACGGCACCAAGCAGACGGTGCAGATCAGCTCGAAGGGCGAGATCCGCGGCGTCAACATCACGATGACGAAGGGCTGACGCCCTTCCCAACGGACAGGGAACACGCCCCCGGTTCTCGCGAGCCGGGGGCTTTTTGCTGACATTGTTGCAGACATGGACCCAATTCGCAGACATCTGCTCAAGGCCGCCGGGCTCTTCGTAGCCAGCCGCGCCTTCGCCAATGACCAGCAGGGAACGAGCATGCAGCCTTCGTCGGTGAAACCGCGTCACGTGCTCTGCTTCCTCGGTAAGGACGAGAGCCTGCTGCATCCGCCGAAGGCGGTGGCCAAGACAATCGGGGATTTCAACTTCGAGATCGACCGCACCTATTCGCAAGCCAAGCCCGATCCGCACATGGAGCAGTCGTTCGGCGTGTGCTGGGATCGCGTCTTCCCGAAAGCCTGGTCTGCCGCGGACGAAGCAGCCGTGGCCAACCACAAGGCGTGCTCTATTTGCTGAGCCCGCCGCTGGAGCAGCAGAAGGCAGTCGCCTTTTCGGCCGCGGCCTTGCGCATCGTCGAGGAGATGACCGAAGCCGGTGCCACCGCCGCGAAGGGCGAAAGCGCCGGCGTTGCCCACGGCCTCGAGCGGTGGCGCAGTCTCGGCGATCAGGCACGCAAGGGCGCAAAGACCAGTCAGGGCCTTGGCATGACCCTCGCCGTCGCCAAGGCGTGTCGTCTTGCTTTCGCCAAGCGTCCGCTCGGCGGCGATCGCTATTACGAGACCGTCGGCTATCACCTCGTCGGCTTGCCGGAGATCTATGTCGCGAAATCGCACGGCAACGAATGGTCGGCGGTGATGCTCATGGAGGAGATTGCCAACGCCATGGCCGAGCGCGGCATCGAAGCGACGCTACGCGATCGCAAGCTTACGCTCTCGCGGGAGCGGGACTACGCCGAGGACGATTTCAAGTTCAATCCGTACGGGATCGTCCGCGTCGAGGCGTGAGCAAGGGGCGGCGTATGCCGCCGCCCGCTCAGATCGCCGGCTTGTCGGGGCCCTGAAGCTTGGCGTGCAGGTTGATCAGCCACATCGCCGTCGGCCGCAGGATGAAGAGGTCGGCGACAAGGGCCATCACCATCGAGAAGGCGCTGAGCCAGCCGAACAGCCGCAGCGACGGCAGATCGGAGAACACGGTGACGACGAGGCCGCAGGCCAGCACCACCGTGGTCAGAATCAGCGCCGGTCCGACCAGCACGGTTGCCCGCTCCACCGCAAGCGCCGAGCCGACACCCGGCTTGCTCTCGAGTCGCAGGCGGTTGAGGAAGTGGATGGTGGCACTCAAGCCCAGGCCGAACGAGACGGTGAGCGCGACGACGCTGGCGAATTGCAGCCCCTCGCCCATCGCCCACAGCACCGTTCCCGACATCACCACGGGGAAGATACCCGGCAGGATACAGGCGAACATCACCACCCAGGAGCGGAAGGCGAGCCCGATGAAGATCGCGACCAGCGCGAACTCGACGGTGAGGCCGCGGTTCAGCTTCTCGATCATGCTGGCCGAGTTGCGCGCCGCAATCGCGGCAAGGCCCGTCACCGCGATCTCGTAGCCCGGATGCTTCTTGCGGACGGCGTCGAGCTCCGTGTCGAGCTTGTCGACGATCGGCAGCAGCTGGCTGGAATCCTTGTCCGGCACGCGGCCTGCGACCACCACCGCATCCTGTTCGGCATCGATGAAGCGCCGCACCAGATGCTCGGGGATGACGCTGACATACTCCTTCAGCGTCGCGACGTCGGCGCTGCCGGCCTTTTCCGCAAGCCAGCGGCGCAGGGTCTCGAGCGACCAGACGTTGCCGACACCGGCCGCCTTCTCGACGGTCGCATGCACGTCAGCGATGGTCTGGAGCGTCTCCGGCGAATAGAGCGTTTCACCCTTGGGGAACTGGATCAGCACGTTGACCGGATTGGCGCCGGTGAGCTTGGCGTCGAGCCGGTCGCTGGCGGCAACGGCCTGGCGCTTGTCCGGCACCTGGTCGGCGAGCCGGTAGCGCGGCTCCAGATTGGCATAGATCACGCCGAGGCCGGCGACGAACAGCACCGCGATCAGGCTGAACAGGCCGGGACGGCCCACCATGCGCACCGCGATCCAGTAGCAGAAATTGCGCAGCGCCTGGACGCCGGCATCCGCGCTCTGGAACTTGACCGCGAACAGCTTCTCGTTGCGCACGAGCAGCACGCCGAACACCGGCACCAGCGACAGCACCGCGACCAGCGCGATGATGGTGGCGGCGAGGCCCGCCTCGCCGAACTTGCGGATCAGGTCGGAGTCAGAGAATTGCAACGCAATGAAGGAAATGCCGGCGGTGCCGTGCGTCAGCACGCAGGCCGGTCCCACCACCAGCACCGCGTTCTTGAACGCGGTGAACTTGTCCTGGCCCGCGATCAGCCGGTCGCGCGCGGCGAAGGTGAGCTGCATCGAGTCGGAGAAGCTGATGACCATGATAAGCGGCGTCATCACGTTCAGGAACATGTTGAGATTGAAATTGGCCCAGCCGAGCGCACCGAGCGCCAGCAGGATCGCGATCATCGGCGGGAACGCCGCCGCCACCATGAACGAGATCTTGCGGAAGAAGATGATGGCGATGATACAGCCGGCGAGAATGCCGAGGATGTTGTAGGTGAGCCCGTCGCGCTCGACCGCGTTGCGGATCTCGAGCTGCATCACCGGCACGCCGGAGAGCTGCACGTTGAGGCCGGTATCGCCGAGGTCTTCCTTCATCAGCGCCCGGATGTCGCCGACGGTCTTGGTCAGCTTGCTGGAGGCGACCACCTGCGGATCGAGCGACAGCACGATCAGCGCCAGCGTGCCGTCCTCCGACAGCAGCTTGCCGCGGATGATCTCGTTGTTCTTGACGGTCTCGATGAACTTGTCATAGGCCGCGCCCTCGGGCAGCTCCGGCGGGAACAGCGCCGCCGGCAGCTTGCCCGGCGCCGGCGCCTGCCGCGCCGAGAACAGCGAGACCAGGCCGCGCGTGCCTTCGACCAGCTGCATGTCGGTGACGAAGTCGCGCAGCTTCTCGAGGTTGTTTCGCGCCAGGAGGTTCTTGCCTTCGACCACGACGAGAACGTCGAACTCCTCGGCCGGGAATTTCTTGGTCACCTCTTCATACTGCTTGAATTCGCGGGTGTCGGAGCGGAACAGCTGCGACAGCGAATCGTCGATCTTGATCCGGTAGATGCCGAACACGGCACCGACGATCAGAGCGAGCAGAACGATGCAGGAGAGGATCGGCGCGCGGACGGCGATCAGCCCGATGCGCTCGAGCCCGAAGGCGATCGAGGACGTCGGTCCCTGCTCGACCTTGTCGACATGAACCTCATTCTCGCGGTGCTTTTCGAGCATGCCTTGTCCAGTTCCTAAATCGGCTCGGGTCTGTGAGCTTATTGCGTCCCGCGAACGGCTCGAAAATGCCATACCAATGGGAGGCTTGCCCTTTGAAAATGCGCGGAAAATTGCCGCGAGGGGTTTAGCAGGTCCAAACGCCCTCTCGCAAGCGCGCGCAAGCGCACAAATTGGATCAACATGCGGCGATTTCGACCCTTGATATCGGTCATTCCGGCCGGATCGTCCCGATTCGAGCGGGAGGATCGCCGCTCTCGTCTTTGAGCGCCACGCCGGTGACCTCCCGGGCCATCCCCTCACGGACCAGCCACGCGATCTTGAAGGCGGCCTCGTCATGGCTCAGCCCGGCCTTGTGGATGTTCGAGACGCAATTGCGCTCGGCATCGGTACGGCCCGGCTTCGGCGCGAAGGTCAGGTAGGCGCCGAGGCTGTCGGGCGCGGACAGGCCCGGCCGCTCGCCGATCAGCGTCACCACCATGCGCGCGCCGAGAACCGCTCCGATCTCGTCGCCGAGCGCGACGCGCGCGCCTGAGGCGACAACGACATGTCCAATCGCGACGTCGTCGCCTTCCGCGAGCAGCGGCCGCAGGTGAGACACCAGCGCCACCGCATGGGCGTGGACCGCCGCCGCCGACAGGCCGTCACCGATCACGACCGCGAGCTGGCACGGCTCCGAGGCATGTCGTGCCAACAATTCGACCGAGCCGGCATCGAGCTGTCGCCCCAGATCCGGCCGCCGCAGATAATCCCTGCGGTCGACCGCCTGGCTCCGCGCCTCGGTGACGACGAAGCCAAGCGCGCGGAGATCGGCGACCAGACGCGGCGCGTCGAACACTGCATGCACGGCATCGCGGGCGCGGGCATGGTCCAGCGTGAAATCCAGCAAGGCCCTTGTCGGCACGCTCGCGCCGCTGCGCCCGAGCGCGACGCGCGCAGGCGTCAGCGACCGCAGATCGAGGGTCGGGCGGCGCGGGACGGCCGGATCAGACATGTCGCGTCATTCGGCGGGAACGGAGGCTTCCCGCAGGCGGATCGAATAGTTCGAGGCGTTTTGCCTGCCGCTGGACGCCGCGCGCGCAAACGTAATCAGATGGTGCGCGATCAAGGTGCAGCCGATCAGCCCTTCGAGGTCGCCGCGCTTGATGCGCCCGAGCGCAAACTTCCAGAACACGCGCCTGTAGTCGCCAAGCACACCGACCTTCCAGAAGATGTTGCGCAGCATGACGAGACCGCGCCGGATGTTGGGCCAGGTCTTCATCTCGTCGGGCGTCGGCATCTTCAGGCGGTGCACATAGACGTTGTCGCATTGATACTGGAAGCGCGCGTAGACCTTCTCGGGCTCGTAGGCGACGCCCATGGCGTGCTTCCAGGATGCGACGACCTCGTCATAGGGCAACAGGAAGTCGACGTTGGAATCGCGGCCGTCATCCTCGATCAAGCGCCCCTCGCGCTCCAGACGGTCCCAGAGCGGCGTCTTCGGCAGCGCCTGGAGCAGGTTGATGGTGAGCAGCGGAATCCGGGACTCCTCGACGAAGGCCAGCAGCGCCTCCGACGTGTTCGGCTTGTCGGTGTCGAGCCCCATGATGATGCCGGACACGACCTCCATGCCGTAGGAGTTGATCGTTTGCACGCCCTCGAGGATCGGGACCATCATGTTGTGGTCCTTGTGCATCGCCTTCAGCGCGTCGGGATCGGGCGTCTCGATGCCGCAGAAGATGGTGATGAAATAGGCCTCGCGCATCTTCTCGAGGATCTCGGGCCGCTTGGCGATGTTGAGCGTCGCCTCGCAGGCGAGCCGCACCACATAGCCGGTCCGCTTCTGCCATTCGATCAGATGCGGCAGCAGGTCCATTGCCGCCTTGCGGTTGCCGATGAAATTGTCGTCGACGAAATAGACCGTGTCGGTCATCCCGCATTCGCGCAGGCGGTCGAGCTCGGCGATGATCTGCTCGGGCGACTTGAGGCGCGGATTGCGGCCGTAGAGGCCGGGGATGTCGCAGAACTCGCACTGATAGGGGCAGCCGCTGGAATACTGGATGCTGCCGAGGAAGTATTTCTTCACGTCGGCGAGTTCGTAGGCCGGGATCGGAAACTCCGTCATCGGCACGCGGTCCTTGGTGGTGAGCACCACCTGCTCCCCGGGACGCGACGCGTCGCGCGCCAAAATCTCGATCAGCCGATTGGTGGCGTCGCCGAGTTCGCCGACATGGAGATAGTCGAAGGACGGATAATAGTCGGGGCAGGCGCTGACGGAGGGACCGCCGAGCGCGACCGGGAGATCGAATTCATGGGCGCGGCGGCAGATGTCGTTCATCTGCTGGCGCTGGATGTGCATGCCGCTGACGAAGACCGCCTCCGCCCACGCGAGCTCTTCGTTGGTCGCGCGACGGAGATTCTCGTCGACGAACTTGACCTCCCACTCCTCGGGCAGATAGGCCGCGAGCAGCAAGAGCCCCTGCGGGGGCATGAAGGCGCAGACGCCGTCGGTCAATGGATAGGAATGCTCGAACGTCCCGAACGACGAGGTGTACCGGGGAAACACGCACAGAATCCGCCGGGTCGTACCGTTACTTTCAGCTCGCATCAAAGCTCCCCCGCCACGGTCGACATAGCTGCGGAAATTGCCAGCCAGACACATAGCGTAATGCTGTCGCCGGAATTTCTCAATATTGTGGCAGGACCATAATTCCGAGAGGGACCAATGGTTTCCTCAAGCCGCCGGGCGCTCCCGCCGCGTCACGCGATCAGCCGTGAGGCAAAATCGGGCAGCAGGCCTGCGTCGCCGGCAAGACGGAAATCGGCGCCCGCGATCCCCGACTGCACCAGCCAGTCGTCGAATTCCGGCGCCCGGCGCAGGCCGAAGACGTCGCGGACATAGAGCGCGTCGTGAAAAGACGTCGACTGGTAGTTCAGCATGACGTCGTCGGCCCCGGGGACACCCATGATGAAGGTGACGCCGGCGGCCGCCAGCAGCGTCAGCAGATTGTCCATGTCGTCCTGGTCCGCCTCGGCATGGTTGGTATAGCAGATGTCGATCCCGAGCGGCAGGCCGAGCAGCTTGCCGCAAAAATGATCCTCCAGCCCGGCGCGGATGATTTCCTTGCCGTCGTAGAGATATTCCGGGCCGATGAAGCCGACCACGCTGTTGACCAGCAATGGCGCAAAGGCGCGGGCGACCGCATAGGCCCGCGCCTCGCAGGTCTGCTGGTCGACGCCGTGATGGGCGCCCGCCGACAGCGCCGAGCCCTGGCCGGTCTCGAAATACATCACGTTCTCGCCGACCGTGCCGCGCTTCTGCGACAGGCCCGCCTGCTGCGCCTCCTTCAGGAGCGCGAGGTCGACGCCAAAGCTGCGGTTGGCGGCCTCGGTGCCGGCGACCGACTGGAAGACGAGGTCGACCGGCACGCCGTGCCCGATCAGCGACAGCGTCGTCGTGACATGGGTCAGCACGCAAGCTTGCGTCGGGATCTTCAGCCGCGCGATGATCTCGTCGAGCAGCCGCAGCAATTGCGCGATGACAGCGGGATCGTCGCTGGCCGGATTGATGCCGATGCAGGCATCGCCAGCCCCTAGCAGGATGCCGTCGAGGATCGAGGCGGTGATGCCCCTGGCGTCGTCGAAGGGATGATTGGGCTGGAGCCGCGTGCTCATCCGCTCCTTCAGGCCGATGGTGTTGCGAAAGGCGGTGGTGACCTCGCATTTCCGCGCCGCCAGGATTAGGTCCTGGTTGCGCATCAGCTTTGAGACCGCGGCTGCCATCTCCGGGGTGATGCCGCCTGCCAGCCCGCGCAAAACCTCGGATGTCGCCGCGTCCGACAGCAGCCAGTCGCGAAAGGCGCCGACCGTCAGCGAAGCCACCGGCGCGAATGCCCTGGCATCGTGGCTGTCGATGACGAGGCGGGTGACCTCGTCGGCTTCGTACGGGATGACCGCTTCCTGCAAGAACTGCCCGAGCGGGACGTCGGCGAGCGCCATCCGCGCCGCGATCATCTGCTCGGCACTTGCGGCGGCAATTCCGGCCAGCCGGTCGCCGGAGCGCGGCGGCGTCGCCTTGGCGAGCAGGTCGCGCAGGTCCGGGAATGTGTAGGTCGTGGCGTCGATGGTGTGGCGGTAGACCAAAGGCCCCTCCGGGGTTCATCGGCCAGTGGCCGACTCAAAATCGAATACGCGCTTGGCGGCCGGCGTGCACGCCGATGTTTGGGGCACTGCGGGCGAATCCCGGGCCGGCCCCGCGGAAACCGAGACAACGGGACCAAGCGGCTGAAATAGCTGACCTTTCTTTCGACTAAGGACGAAGTAGCCGGGCCACTGCGTTAAGACGGCGTCCATCTTCATTCTGCATAGTTTTGCATCAATTTTATACGACCGCGCTCTCCGGCCACTGCCGGCCATTGGGGCCTCTGAAAAGCATGACAACCGACCGTTCTGGGAATGCCACGGGGGTGGCAGGCCGTTTCACGCTTGCGATCAAGCTCTACGCGATCTTCGCTCTGTTCGCGCTGCTCACGGCGGCGATCGCGACGCTGTCCGACTACAACAGCCGCCGCAGCGCCGAGTTGACGAGCGCGATCGAGACGGCGAACGCCGCAGCACTCAATGTCGAGCGGGTCAACTCGCTGGTCTACGCGGTCGTGATGGAATCACGCGGCGTCTACATGTCGACCGAACCGGCCGTCGTGAAGAAATACGGCGAAGGCCTGCTCAAGTTCAACGCCCAGATCCTCGATGTCGTGAAGCGCTGGGAGACCATCGTCAAAGCCGACGATGCCGAGCAGTTCGCCACCTTCAAGAAGCGCATCGAGCAATTCGTCGAATTCCGCAAGGAACTGGTGCGCCGCGGCGTCGAGATCAATGCGGCCGCGGGCCGCGAATGGGGCGACAACGATGCCAATCGCGCGGTGCGCTCGGCGCTGAACAAGGATCTCGAGGCGCTGTCCAAGGTCTATGCCGAACGCGCCAGGCAGATCGCGCACGAGACCGAGACCAATCGCACCCTCTCCTTCGTGCTGACCTGCCTCGGCGGCGTGGCGCTGGCCCTCGTCGTGATCGGCATCGTCATCATCGCCCGCTCGATCGCACGCCCCCTCTCCGCGATCACCGCGACCATCGAGCAGGTCGCCGACGGCGCCGAGAATGTCGTAGTGCCGCACTCTGACCGCGCCGACGAGATCGGCGCGCTGGCACGCGCCATCCAGATCTTCCAGGACGCGATGGGCCGCAACCGCAATCTCGCCTCGCAGGTCTCGCAGGACTCCGCGGCGCGCGAGCAGCGCGCCCGCCACATCGAGCAATCCGTCGAGGCGTTTCGCGAGGCGATCGGCGCGATCATGCGCGGCCTCAGCGACAACGCCTCCGTCATGCGCGAGACGGCACAGACCATCACCCGCGTCACGGCGGATGCCAGCAGTCGCGCCGGCACCGCGGCGAACGCCACCGAGCAGGCCTCGCACAACGTCACGGCGGTGGCAGGCGCGGCCGAGGAGCTGTCCGCGTCGGTGGTGGAGATCGGCCGCCAGGTCCGGCAGTCCGCAGGCGCGGTCGAGCAGACCGGCCAGCGCACCGAGAAGTCGATCTCCGAGATCGAAAGCCTCGCGGCCGCCACCCAGCGCATCGACGGCGTGCTCAACCTGATCCAGGCCATCGCCGAGCAGACCAACCTGCTCGCGCTCAACGCCACCATCGAAGCCGCGCGCGCCGGTGACGCCGGCCGCGGCTTTGCCGTGGTCGCGCACGAAGTGAAGGCGCTGGCGGGTCAGACCGCCAAGGCGACCGCCGAGATCGGCGAGAACGTCTCGATGATCCAGGCGTCTACCCGCAACGCGGTCGATGCCGTGCGCGAGATCGGCGGCGCCGTGCGCGAGATCAACGATGTCACCTCGGCCATCGCCGGTGCCATCGGCCAGCAGGACGCCGCCACGCGCGAGATCTCGTCCAACGCCCAATCGGCCGCGCAGGGCAACGAGACCCTGGTCGCCAACATCACCTCGCTGCGCGACGCCATCGGCGAGACCGACACGGCGGCGGCCTTCGTGCTGACGGCGGCGAGCAGCCTGACGGAGACGGCGGACACGCTGTCGCGCGAGGTGGAAAAGTTCTTCCAGAACCTGCGTTCGGGAGCGGCCGATAGCCGTATCGCCAAAGCGGGATGATGAAGGCGAAATGATCGGGCGCCCCCCGGCGCCATCAGGCCGGCGGCAGGCCTGCCAGAACCAAAAACTGAAAAACAACCTCATGCACAGTAGCCGGGGCCAGCGATATCAATGGCTTGGCCTCGCGCTCGGGTGATTGCTGATTTTACGAAATCGCATTGACGCGTCGGGCAAAACACTGGCATGATGTCATCGTGGCGCCGCCAGGCGTCATGGAAGCCGGACGCCGGGGTTATCTGCGCGGCTTCAACTGCGCACCCTAAAGTCGATCGTCAAATTTGGATGGCCTGGAGCCAGCGAAACCCAACATGCGGAAGGCCCAAATTGTCGTTCTGATCATCCTGTTCTCGTGTTTTGCCTACATAGGGATCACAGGAGAGGGACGAGCCAGGATCATCGCTGTTGCGACCGCAATCGTATTTGCGGCAGTGGCTTACGCCTCCTTCTTGCAGGAGCAAATGTACCGAAAGGCTCTCAGGCCCGGAGCGTCAATTTTCTCCCTGGAGACGATGTTTCGGGCGACGTTCACGCGAGAGTTTCTCTATTCCATTGTGTTGTTTCTAGGATTGCTTGCATTCGTTGGCATCGTCATCGCCACGGATGAGCTGGGTCAGCTTCAGTAGACTTGTGTTTGCGGAAGGAGGCGCCAGAAGCGGCTACCGACGGTCAAGCAAGCCGAGCGCTTCTTCCACGCACTCCTCGAGACTGCGCCGTGCTGTGTCGACCGTAAAATGATCGCGCTCCCACGGAGCGTAGGCTCGGCCGGCGACCGCATTCCAGCCGGGCAACGACAGCCCGGCAATGTCGGTCGATCTCGTCTCAATCCTGCGTCGGTGCTCGTCGGCATCGCTGCACGCCACCTCGATCCAGACGATCTCGGCGCCAGCCTTTCGCGCAGCGATTTCCCAGCCTTCCCGCGCCTCCTCGCAATCATTGACGCAGTCGGCAATCACGTCCAGGCCGAGGGCGAGGTTATCTGTCGCGACGGCCTGAGCGGCGCGATAGGTCCAGTCCAGCAGATCAGCCGGTGCAGTACCGGATGCCCAGATCGCTTGATCCATCGAATCGATCCGCAGCCAGGCGGCTCCGGTACGCCGCGCCAGAACCCGGGCAATGGTCGACTTGCCGACCCCCGGCAAACCAGCAAGCGTGATGAGTCTCGCCATTGCACACCCGAATTGCGTTGGACCGGCCCCTTAGGGACGTGACGTCGGCCACCACGAATAAGCGGCCAAGCAAACGAAAGCGGCTATTAGCCACTGCAACCCCGGTAAGCACCGCCATCGACAGCTCACATCGAACGAGGCGGGACTATCATTCCGAACCGGAAGGATCGACCAATATGCGAACGCGGCCGTCGGCATCCGCGACTTCACGATAACGGCTCAACTCCGCCTTGAGGTCGGGATCCGAATTGGCCCAGGCCAGCCAATCGAACGGCATTGAGCTCAGCAGATAGGTATCCACGAGAATCACATTCGGACGACCGGCTCGCAGGTCCGCCAACAGCAGCCGCCGCTCGAAATTGATGATGCCGTCCAGTTTCGCTCGCTCACCCTCAGGCAGTTGCGAGCTCTTCTGCTGGAGCATCGAGCCGGCCGCCAACGCCTGCCCACACGTGTTGCCCGCCCAGGTCGCATTGATCTGGCGGACGAGCGGATGCCCGAGAGCGACGTGATCGCCGATCGTGATCAGGCGCGGATGCTTTGCAAGGGCCAGGATACGCTCCTCCAGTGGCGGGAACGGCCGCACCTGAAGGGACAAACGGGAGCCGATGCACACAATCGCAGCAAGGGCGCAGATCATGACAGGCAGGCGCAACGTCTTCGTGCGAGCCTGCAGCAACGGCGCGGCACTCGCAAACATGCAAAGCGCAAATGCGGTGTAGGTCCAGCCCTTGCCCTGGATGATGAAACTCGCCGCTCCGCCAACCGCCGCGGCCAGCCACGGCGTTGCGCCGCCTTCCCATTTGAAGTCCTGCGGCGCCAACAGGCGCACGAGGCCGACGGAAGCGACCAGCATAACGGCCGGGAAAAAAAGCAGATCGCCGAAATCCATCCTCAATGGCACATAAGCGGCAGTGACCATCGGGGCAAAGGTCAACAGATAAGCCGGAAAGAAGATGGCGAGCATCGCTCCGTAGCCGATGACGACAGCAGCGGCCGCACAGGCTTCGGGGGTGAACAAGGGTCTGATGGAGCGTTGACGGAGGACGCAGAGGATGATCGGCAGGCCGACCACGAGGGTCAGGTAGGGCTTGAGGCTCATGCCCAACCCAGCACCCAGTCCTGCCAGGATCGCAACCGGTCCGGGCGCAAGCCCGCGCCAGCGGATCGCAGCGATGGCGACGAATGGCGTCATCGCAATGACGGCGATGTGTTCACGCTGTCCGAATACGGCGCTGGGAAAAATTGCGAACAGGAATGCGAGCACGCACGCCGTAATGCTCCTCTCGTCGGCTTCCAGCTTTGCCGCCGCAGCGGCGCGATCGATGATGACGAGCGCGGCAACGATCTCGATCATCACCAGGATGATCACGATGATCTCGGGGGCAATGCCGGTGATGCGCGCAAGCTGCAACGCCGGCATATACAAATAGACCGACAGCGGCGGATTCAGCTCGAAGACGTCGACGCCAAGCTTTCCGCCATCGAGAACCTTCTCGCCTTCGGTCAGCAGGCAGCTCAAATCCGCGTTGAGAACGACAGGCATTTGAACGAGCAAGGCTATCAGCAGGATCGCCGACACGATGATCCAGCGGTAGCTCATGCTAAACGTGCTTCCTGACATGGCCAGGGGCGTGACCGCCTCTTTTGACGCCGGCAAAGGCCCTCTCCTCGAACGGAAGCGGTCTATTGTCTCTCACCCGTGCGCGAACCTGCCGCAGCGCGCACTCAGCGCCACTTTCAATCGAGAGTCGTTACTATTGTGCTACAATGTTCTGAAACAATGCCGTAACGACCTGAAACAGTGCCGTTTCATGGTTAAATGCCAGGCCGAATGGCGAGACGCCTGGGGTTGCGCGCCGCATCCTGCGCGCCGTTATGAGCGTTCATCCCACATCAAGCTGCACGCGCCCCTGGAGAGGGTCAGGCGCTACCCCATCACCCCGCCGCGCTTGATCAGCTCCTTGCCGACCGCGGCAAGGTGCACTTGGTCGGGGCCGTCGCCGATGCGGATGAAGCGGGCGTAGACATAGGCGCGGGCGAGGAAGGTGTCCTGCGAGACGCCGGCCGCGCCGTGGATCTGGATGGCGCGGTCGATGACGCGGGCGGCCATGCTGGGCACCACGATCTTGGCCGCGGCGATCAGGTCGCGCGCGGCCTTGTTGCCTTCGCGGTCCATCTTGTCGGCAGCTTGCAAGGTGAGCAGTCGCGCCTGCCCGATCTCGCAGAAGGAGTGCGCGATGTCCTCGCGCACCGAACCCTGGTCTGCGAGCGGCTTGCCGAAGGCCGTGCGCGATACCGAGCGCTGGCACATCAATTCGAGCGCGCGCTGGGCGCAGCCGATCAGCCGCATGCAATGGTGGATGCGGCCGGGGCCGAGCCGGCCTTGCGCGATCTCGAAGCCGCGGCCTTCGCCGAGCAGGATGTTCTCGGCCGGTACACGGACATTCTCGTAGACGATTTCGGGATGGCCGACCGGCGCGTCGTCGTAGCCGTAGGTCAGCATGTCGCGGACGATGCGCACGCCGGGCGTCGCCTTGGGCACCAGGATCATGGATTGCTGGCGATGGCGGTCGGGATCATCGGGCGCGGTCTTGCCCATCACGATCAGGATCTCGCAATCCTCGTTCATCGCGCCTGACGTGAACCATTTGCGGCCGTTGATGACGTAGTCGCCGCCGTCGCGCTTGGTCTCGCACTGGATGTTGGTGGCGTCGCTGGAGGCGACCTGCGGTTCCGTCATCGAGAAGCCGGAGCGGATGCGCCCCTCCAGCAGCGGCTTCAGCCAGCGCTCCTGCTGCGCCGGCGTGCCGTAATTGGCCAGCACCTCCATGTTGCCGACATCGGGCGCGGAGCAGTTGAAGATTTCAGGCGCCCAGAGGATGCGGCCCATGATTTCTTTCACGGGGGCGTATTCAAGATTGGTCAGGCCTGGACCGTGCTCGCCGGAGAGGAACAGGTTCCAAAGCCCCTGCTCGCGCGCCAACCGCTTCAAGTCCTGCAGCACATGCGGCGTCTTGTAACGCGCGGCTTCCGGCTTCACCTGCTCGTAATAGAGCTCCTCGACCGGCTCGACATGCGCAAGCATGAATTGGCGAACGCGTTCCTGCAGCTCCAGCGAACGGGCGGAGTGTTGAAAGTCCATGGTGGGTCTCCTGTTCGCTACTTTTGAGGTCGTCATGCCCGGGCTTGTCCCGGGCATCCACGTTCTTCGTGCCGTGCGGAAAGGCGTGGATGGCCGGACAAGCCCGGCCATGACGTTGTGGGAACACCGGTGTCTGCCAGACGGATGCAGTCTCGTAGGGTGGGCAAAGCGGAGCGTGCCCACGCGCCTGTTCCAGGGTTGGACCGGTGGTGGGCACGGCGCAAGGGCGCCTTTGCCCACCCGACGCTTCCGAGCTAGCGGAGAGACGCCGGCTCACTCAGTCTCACGTCCCGCGCAGCAGCTCGCTTGCCACGATCCAGTCGTTGCCGTCGAACTGGAGCATATAGCCGTCCTTGATCGGGCGGAAATCCTGCGGTGTGGTGTTGAGGGTGATGCCGGGCATCAACAGCGACAGCGGTACGTTCTTGAGGTTCGCCGCCTGCGCCATGATGTTCTCGCGCGTCAGATTGTCCTTGCACTGCTTGAGCAGGACGACCAATGCCTCGGCGACGGTGTAGCCGTAGAGCCCGGCGACGTTGTTGATGTCGGCATTGGGCAGACGCTTCTTCATGAACTCGATATAGGCCATCATCGACGGGTCGTCCTTCGGCTGCTCGACAAACGGCTTGAGCGAGCCGAGCGACAGCACGCCCTTGCCGGCATCGAGGCCCGCAGGGACCATGACGGTCGCCTTGTTGGCGCAGCCGGAGGCGAGGAAGCGCGTCGGCTGCCAGCCGACCTCATGGGCCTTGCGGATCGCCTGCGCGCAGGCGCGCGGCGTCACCGAATAGATCATGAAAACGTCGGCCTTGGTGTTGGCCAGCGTCAGCACCTGGGAATCGACGGTGGGATCGGTGACCTCGAAGCTCGAGGCCATCGCGAGCGCCTTGTCGGCGTCGGCACCAAGCGCTTCCTTGACGCCGCGAAAATATTCCTTGCCGGCGTCGTCGTTCTGATAGAGCACCGCGAAGCGCGCATTCGGGTTCTTGGCACGGGCATAGGCGACGTCGATCGCGGCCTCGCTGGTGTAGTTCGGCGCCCAGGGCAGCGCCATCGACCACGGCATGTTGGTGGGATCGTTCCACTTCGAGGCCGAGCTGATCAAAAAGAGCTGCGGCACCTTGTTGCTGTTGAGATATTTTGCGATCGCCGAGCTCGGCGCGGTGCCCATGGTCGCGAAGATGAAGGCGACGCCGTCGCCCTCGACCAGGCGTCGCACGGCTTCCATGGTCTTCGGCGGCGAGAACGCGTCGTCGAGCGACAACAGATTGAGCTTGCGGCCGTTGACCCCGCCTTTCTCGTTGACCTCATCGAAATAAGCGGAGATCACCCTGCCGGTGATGCCGAGCGGCGACGCCGGGCCGCTATAGGGCATGGTGTTGCCGATCTTGATCTCGGTGTCGCTGACGCCGGGACCGTAGGACTTTTGCGCGGAGACGGGCGTGGACAGGCAGGCGGCAGCCAGCGCTGCGGCCAGGACCAAAGCGGCTCTCATGGTTTCTCCCCGGTGATGATCGTCCACGCGAGGCGACCGCGCGGCGTGCTGCTTTTTGCCAGCACGTCAGATCAGCGGAGTTCCGCAACACGGTCTTGCGTCGAGTTGCTGGTTCATTCGACGCCTCGTTTCGAACCTGCGTATGAACGCCGCAGCAGGGCGAACAGGCTGCCGCCGGTCGCGGCTCCAACGAGATAGACAACGAGGGTTTGGAGCGCGAGCGGCAGACTGAGATTCATCTTGAAGAAGGAGATCGTGACCGTGTCGAGATTCTGCACGGCGAAGACGATTGTCGCTGCGGCGAAAAACACGATCACGGCGAGATGAAACCAGCGCATGACAATCCCTCAGCGTCACCCGACGCGCGATGAAATCTGGATGAACCGTCATCGCGCTGTTGGGCGACCACGGTCCTTCTCCGGATCAAGCCTTAATGGCGCCGCCGCAGGCTAAAGCCCAGACTGACCCAGCCGGCGCCGGCCATGATCAGGTCGATGCCGAGGAACAGGCCGAGGATATAGACGCTGTTGACCGGCCAGCGCGCCAGGATCAAGAGCCCGAGCAGCAGGGTGATGACCGCAGACAGCGCCACCCACACCCACGGGCTTTCCCTTTTCATGCTGAAGGCGAGAAACAGCCTGACGGCGCCCGAGGCCAGCAGCGACGCGCCGAGGAACAAGGTGAGCAGCACCGCGGCGAACAACGGGTTCTCGAAGGTCAGGAAGCCCGCGACGATATAGAGCACGCCGAGCAAGGCCCAGATCAGGAACTTGCCCCAGCTCTTCATCTGGAACGCGCCGATCACCTCGGTGACCCCGGCGATGATCATCATCACACCAACCACGAGCACGCTCGCCACCGTCGCCATCATCATGCTGCCGAGCGCGATGAAGCCGGTGATGAGATAGACGACGCCGAGGGCGACGATCCAGCCCCACTTGGCGTGCAGCGCAGCAATGCCGGACCCAAGACCCAAGTTTGGAGACGTATCAGAAGCACTTGTCATGACGGCTACTCCTGCATGCGAAGTCCCAAGGCACATCTCAGGATAGCACGAGCCGCGCCGGGACAACAGCCAGTAGAGCAGCCCCCGCGGGAGCCCCCATTGACTTAAGTCAAGAGCGGACGGGGCGCCTCACGCGCGCGAGCGCTCCATGTCGAGCTCGGCCTTGAGACTATCGAGATCGCGATAGATCGAAGCAACCGCCAGCACGCGCCCGCCCTTGCGATACTTCAGCAGGCAGTCCCTGCTGTCGATGCTGCCGTCGATGGTGATGTCGTCGAAGCTCTCGGCATGGCCGACATAGTTGATCGGAACATCGTAGTGCTGCGACCAGAAGAACGGCACGGCGTCGAAACGTTCGCGCCTGCCGAGCATGTTGCGCGCGGCGGCCTGGCCCTGCCGCTCCGCTACCACCCAGTGCTCGACGCGGATGTTCTGGCCCGAATGCGGATCGGGCCAGCGCGCGATGTCGCCGGCAGCGAAGATGCCTGATGCGCTGGTCTCGAGATACTCGTTCACGTTGACGCCACGATCGATGGCGAGCCCCGCCTGCTCGGCGAGCACAAGGCGCGGCTTGACGCCGATCCCGACCACGACCAGATCGGCCTCGATCACGCTGCCGCTCTTCAGCGTGGCGCGTTTGCCGTCGATCTTTTCGACGGTGTCCTCGAGGTGAAAGTGGACGCCGTTGTCTTCATGCAGCGCGCGGACGAAATCGCCCATCTCGGGGCCGAGCACGCGCTGCATCGGCCGCTGCTCGGGGGCAACCACATGCACCTCCAGCTTGCGGGCCCGCAAGGAGGCCGCGACTTCGAGGCCAATGAAGCTGGCGCCGATCACCAGCGCGCGCTTCGCGCTGCCCGCCGCCTTGATGATGGCGCGGCTGTCGGCAACGGTGCGCAAGGTGTGCACGTGTGGCTGGTCCGCGCCCGGAATCTGCAATTTGACCGGCTCGGCGCCGGTCGCGAGCAGCAGCCGCTCGAACGGCAGCTTGTCGCCATTGCCGAGCGTGATGATGCGCGCCTTCGGATCGATCGCTGCAACGTTGATGTTGAGCCTGAGATCGATGCCCGCGTCCTGATAATAGTCCTCGCCCCGCAGCGGCAGCCAATCCTCGGGTGCACTGCCGGCGAGGTAATCCTTGGAGAGGTTCGGCCGGTCGACCGGCATCGCGCCGTCATCGCTGAGCATGGTGATGGCGCCGGCAAAGCCCTCGCGCCGAAGCGTCTCGGCGGCCGCAAAGCCGGCCGCACCGCCGCCGACGATGACGAATTTTTCCGGCGTCGGCGCGCTGCGATGTGACGCTGCAGGCTGCGGCATCTCGCGCTTGCGCTGAACCGAGATCCTATCCTGGTCGCGCGTGACCTCCCAGACCGCCAGCGCGTTCAGCGCCGGCGGGCGGGTGGCCTCGCCGGTGCGCAAGGAGAAGCAGGCGTGGTGCCAGGGGCAACGGATCGTGTCGCCGACGACCAGCCCTTCGGCGAGTGGGCCGTGGTAGTGGCTGCAGGACGGCTCGATCGCGAAGATTTCGCTGCCGGCTTGCACCAGCAAGACGTCTTCCTCGCCGACATGGCCGAGCAGCTTGCCGTCCTCGAACGCGGTCAGCAACACGCCCCTGGTGAGGTCCGGTCCGCTCGGCGTCTTGTGCTCGGTCATGGTGTCGTCTCCTCAAGCTAGCGCCGCGCGGGTCACGCGTCCGAATTGGCCAGCCCCAACAGTTCCTGACGTGTCAGCGCATTGTCACGGAACACGCCCAGCATGCGGCTGGTGACGAGATCGGTTCCAGGTTTGTGCGCGCCACGCGTGGTCATGCAGTGATGCGTCGCCTTGATGATGACGCCGACGCCTTCGGGCTTCAACACATCGTTGATCGTATTGGCGATCTGCGCGGTCATCTTCTCCTGAATCTGGAGGCGTGTTGCGTAGATGTCCACCACCCGCGCGAGCTTGCTGATGCCGACGACGCGCCCCTGCGGGATATAGGCAACCCAGGCGCGGCCCACGATCGGCGCCATGTGGTGCTCGCAATGGCTTTCGAAGCGAACGCCGCGCAGGACGATCATCTCGTCATAGCCTTCGATCTCCTCAAAGGTCTTTTGCAGGATTTCGGTCGGATCCTGCGCATAGCCGGAAAAATACTCTTCGAAGGCGCGCGCAACCCGGTCCGGCGTGTCGTGCAGACCATCGCGCGCGGGATCGTCGCCCGCCCAGCGGATCATGGTCCGGACCGCCTGCTCGACCTCGGCCCTGCCAGGCCGTTCGTCCGGCAGCTGCGCCACCGCGACGCCCTCCAACCTGCGCGCATGTGAATTCATCAATAGCCTCCCTGCAATGAGCCGCGCACATCTGGCGGTCCCTCAGCTTGGACGGCTGCAATCGGAAAAGGTTCCCGAAGTCGCGAAAAATCGGGCGTCCGGCCGGCAGGGCGGGAAAGCCGGGCTTTACGAGGCTGCTTTCCGCACGTCGAGCACGGCTTGCGACCATTCGGCAGGCCGCTCCTGCGGCAGGTTGTGGCCGGCTCCAGCGAAGACACGCCGCTCGAACATGCCTTCGAACCTGGGCGCATGATGGGCGGTGCCGGGATTGACACCGTCGCTGTCGCCGTCGATCGCGATCGTCGGGACACGGACCGGCGGCTGCGCGGCGAGCTTGGCCTCGATCGCGGCATAGGCGGGATCGCCTTCGACCAGCCCATAGCGGTGACGATAGGAATGGATCACGACATCGACGAAATCAGGATTGTCGAACGACACCGCACTCGTCTCGAACGTCGCGTCGTCGAAGCCCCATTTCGGCGACCACATCGCCCAGAGCTGGCGCGCAAATCCGCGCCGGTTGCGCTCCAGCGCGCGGCGGCCGCGCTCGTTGTGGAAGAGATATTGATACCAGAGTGCCGCCTCCTCCGGTGGCGAAGCCGGCTCCATCGCACGCGCGATGTTCTGGATGTTGTAGGAATTGCCGGAGACCAGGGCGATCACGCGCTCGGGATGCAGCACCGAGACCACGCAGGCCGCGCGCCCGCCCCAATCGTAACCGCCGATGACCGCGCGTTCGATGCGAAGCGCATCCATGAAGGCCAGCAGATCGGCGCCGAGCGCCGCCTGCTCGCCGGAACGCAGCGTCGCGGCGGACCGGAAACGCGTCGGCCCGTAACCGCGCAGCCAGGGCACAAGCACCCGCGCGCCCGCTTCCGCGATCAGCGGCGCGGTCTCGAAATATGCGTTCACATCATAGGGAAAGCCGTGGCCCATGATGCAGGGCCAGCCATCCGGCGCGCCGTATTCGAGATAGGCGATGTCGAGGACATCCGTGGCGATGGTTTTTTGTTGCATGATTTTCTCACGGAGTTGAGAGGCCGTAGCTTCGTAGCCCGGATGGAGCGCAGCGTAATCCGGGACGCTAGCATCCGCGAATCCCGGATTTCGCTACGCTCCATCCGGGCTACAAGGGCACAACTATTTCTGCGGGCCTGACAGCGAGATCTCGCGTTCGGCGCGGAACACGTTGCTGTAGAGATTGGCGATCCACTGCCGGCCGATCTCGGTCTTGTTGAGATAGCCGATCTCGGTCTGGATGTGCGGTGCGACGCTGTTCCAGTAGAATTGTGGATAGCGGTTCACGATGTCGGCGGGGGAGTCGTAGCCGAGCTGGCGATTGATGCCGACCTCTTCGAATTCGTAATAGAGCGCGTTGGCCTTGCGCAGATAGTTGGGATCGCCGAGCTGGCCGATGAAGTCGGCGGCGCGCAGGATCGAGGCTTCGTCGTCATACTCCTGGCCTTCACGGGCCGGGAAGCGGGTGCCCTCGATGGCGCGGGCGACGCGCTCACTGTCGATACCGCGGATCGGTGGCAGCCGCCGCCGCACGAAAAGCATCGAACGATCAACGTGATACATCATCAGACTGGCATCCGACGCGCCGCGCGGCAGCGACACCTTGGTGCCGGCCTCGTCGACCACGAAACCGTCTTCGTCGTCCTCCGGAAACAGCCCGCGAACATAGCCGATGTCGTGCGCAAGGCAGGCGATCAGGATATGGATGTAGTCCTCGGCATCGAGGTGCGTGTGCAGATTGCGGCCAAGCATGATCGCTTGGGCCGCCAGCGTCACCAGCATCGTATGCTCGATATTGTGATAGAGCGCATCGCTGTTGCCGATGCATTCCATCGCGGTGCGCGTCGAGGCCTCCACCACCCTGGCATAGGAATCGTCGTACCTGCGACGCATGAACGAGCCCAGCAACTTCTCCAGGGATTCAGCCGCCAGTCTCGGTAACGTCATCATGGATGCAGCCCCGCTTGTCGGTGGTGTCCCACGCCAGCTCCCGACGTCTCATTCGTGTCCTCAACGCAACGGCCAGCATAGCCCATCTTGGGCCAAGTGACCAAACGCCGGGACGAATTTACGGAAATATGTTGCTGTTGTGCCCTGCGACACCACGGTTGCGATCGGGCCGCAACACAGCCTGGCCGGGCCGGCGGGACCGCTTTTATTCCACCAGCAGCACGTCCACGGCGACGCCGAGCTTCTGCTTCGGCGAGCCGACGATAATGCCGTCGACCGGCGAGACGTCGGAAAAGTCGCGGCCGACCGCGAGCACGATGTGATCGTTGGCGACCAGCAAATCATTGGTCGGATCGAAATCGACCCAGCCAAGCTCAGCCCCGCACCACAGCGACACCCAGGCATGGGTGGCATCGGCGCCCTGCAAGCGCGGCTGGCCCGGCGGCGGAATGGTACGGAGATAGCCGCTGACATAGGCTGCCGGAAGGCCGAGCCCGCGCAGCCCTGCGATCATCACATGGGCAAAGTCCTGGCAAACGCCGTGGCGCTTGTCGAAGACCTCGCCAAGCGGCGTCGAGATCACCGTCGCCTTCGGATCGTAGCGGAATTCGGTGCGGATGCGATGCATGAGATCGGTCGCGCCGGCAAGGATCCCTGCGCCGGGCGCAAAGCTCGTGGCCGCATAGGCGCTGACGGGGTGCAGCACCGGCACCAGCGGGCTCGCAAAGACATAGCCGACCGGCGAGGACGGCCCGAGGCTCGTTGCTTCAAACGCGATATCGCGGATGCTCTCCCAGGGCGGGCTGACGGCATCGCGCGCCGGCGGTTTGCGCGAGACGGACACGCGCGAGCGCGAGTCGATGCGCAAGTTTCGGTGCGCGGCTTCGATCACCACGCTCTCGGTGAGCGTGCCGAAGAAGTCGCGGCGGACGTGGCGCTCGGACGGGCGCGGCCGTATCTCGACCTTGTGCGAGATCAGCTCCTGGCCATTGCCGCTCTTCGGCTCCAGCCGCAGCGTGCAGCGGGCGAAGCTGACTGGACTCTCGTATTCGTAAGTCGTGACGTGACGAATGTCGTAGATCACGCCAGCCCCGTCAGCTTTTCCGGCCGGCTGGCATTGGGGCCGTGCGGGAAGTAGTGCAGCCCGATCGCCTCGGCGAGGCTGAGCAGGTCCTGTTCCAGCGAGAACAGGGTCTTGACCTCGAGCTTCTCGGCCTCGGCGGTCGCCAGCATGGACTGCACCGCCACTGCGAGCCGCTGCGGCTGCTCGATCAGGCCGTGCTCCTTCAGGCTCGGCAGCGACGCGATGTGCTCGTTCAACGTCGTCACCTGGAATGCGACCGAACGCGGATTGTAGCTGTCGAGCACGGCGAGGTCGCGCACCGGCGCCAGGATCGGCGCCAGCAGATAGCGCGAGCGGTAGGTGATCTGGGAATCCACCAGCGTCAGCAGGATATCGAGATCCTCGTCGCAGGCCTCGTCATAGGCGAACTGGCGCGCGAAGCGCGTGGTGTTGATGGCGCGCTCGGTGCGGCGGCCGATATCGAGGAAGCGCCAGCCGGCGGCGCGGTTCATGTTCTCCTGCGCCAGCCCCGCCAAGCTCGCAAGCTCCTGCAAGGTCAGCTCGGCCGCGCTCAGCACATCGTCGTCGTCCTCGACCTCGTAGGCCAGCCGATCGGCCATCTCGGTGATGACCTGCCAGGCGTCGGGCGACAGCCGCTCGCGCAAGGATGTCGCCGTGCGCTGCGCCGCGCGCACCAGCGACAGCGCCGAGCCGAAACGCTCCGGGCTCTGCAGCGCTTCGGCGACTATGCGCCCCGGCGCAGTGCGCGAGGCCTGTGAGATCGCGCCCCAGGCTACCAGCAGGCGCTGGATGCGGTCGGCCGATTGCAGCGAGGCCGCGGTGCCCTTGTTGGGCCCGCTCGGCGAACCCAGCGCGCGCACCAGCCGCAGCGTTGCCTCGGCGCGTTCGAGATAGCGGCCGAGCCAGAACAGATTGTCCGCGGCGCGGCTCGGCAGCACGCCGGCGATGCGGCGGATCCGCACCTTGTCGGTCGCGGGCAACAGCGTCGCGATCGACACCTTCTTGTCCGAGACCACCCAGACGTCGGCGGCGCGCGCGCCGTCGCCCATCGACACCGCGCGCGCATCCGCCTGCTCGGCGATCCGGCAGAAGCCGCCGGGCATGATGGCCCAGCCGTCGGGCGTCGCGGCCGCGAACACGCGCAGCACGAAGGGACGCGGCGTGAGCTGGCCCTGCTCCCACACCGGCATGGTCGAAAGCCGCACCACCTCCTGGCCGACATAGTCCATGCCGCGCGCGCTGATGGCGTCGACGAGACGCTGGCGCCCGGCGGCGTCGAGCTCGCTCGCGAGCACCGGGCCGTTGCTGTCGAAGCCGGGAACGCCACGCCGATAGGCGCCCTCGATCGCGACCTCGTCGAGCCGTGACAGCACCTCATCGCGCGCGATGCGCTGGCCGCACCACCAGGTCGCGATATGCGGCATCTTGAGCTCCTCGCCGAGCAGGCGGCGGCTCAGAGCCGGCAGGAAGCCGAGCAGCGCGCGCGCCTCCAGCACGCCCGAGCCCGGCATGTTGGCGACGACGACGCCGTCCTTGCGCAGCACGTCGATCAGGCCGGGCACGCCGAGATGCGAGGACGCATCGAGCTCGAGCGGATCGAGCGAGTTGGAATCGACCCGGCGGAGCAGCACGTCGAGCCGCTTGAGGCCGGCGACGGTGCGGATGTGGATACGGTTGTCGCTGACGGCGAGATCGTCACCCTCGACCAGCAGGAAGCCGAGATAGCGCGCCAGCGTCGCGTGCTCGAAATAGGTCTCGCTGAAGCTGCCCGGCGTAAGCACGCCGATGCGCGGCTCGTCGCGATCGGCGCGCGCGCGCAGACTGTCGCGAAACGCCTCGAAGAACGGCGCGACGCGCGGCACGTTCATCGACTTGTAGAGATCGGAGAAGGCGCGCGAGAGCACCAGGCGGTTCTCCAGCGCATAGCCCGCGCCCGACGGCGCCTGCGTGCGGTCGCCGAGCACCCACCAGCGCCCGTCGGGCCCGCGGCCGACATCGGCGGCATAGAGCGAGAGATAGCGCCCGCCGGGCGGCGGCACGCCGCAGACGGGACGGAGATATTCGGGGCTGCCGGCGATCGCGGCGGCCGGCAGCGCGCCTTCCGCGACCAGCCGCCCCTCGCCATAGATGTCGCGCAGCACGAGCTCGAGCAGCTCGGCGCGCTGGGTGATGCCGGCGGACAGCTGCTTCCAGTCGGCCTCGTCGATCAGCAGCGGCAGATGGCTGATCGACCACGGCCGGTCAGCGCTGTCGCCGGGCGCACGGTAGGTAACGCCGGCCTCGCGCAAATGGCGGTCGGCCATGCCGAACCGCCGTTCGATCTCGTCCGGCGCGAGCGCGCCGAAGGCGTCGAAGAAGCGGCTCCAGACCGCGCGGGGGGCGCCATCGGGCCCCAGGAACTCGTCGGGGGTGCCGGGCAGACGGCTATAGTCGCGGACCCATTGCGCGAGGCGGCGCTGGCCTTCGCGCTGACCTTGCGCCTTACCTGTCTTGTCGTCCTGTTCGGCTGCGCCCTCGCCCATGCGCCTCTCCCTGCCCCACCATCATTCTCATTGCAGGAGCGGGGTCCGCAAGTCGAGGGTCAGCGGAAACTCATTTGTGCGTTCCTCGGGCGGGGGCTGCATCGGACCCGGCGTATGGCCGTGGTCCTGGAAGCGCGCCAGCCGCCGCGCCTCGGCCTCGTAGGTGTTGACCGGCTTGGTGTCGTAGCTGCGGCCGCCGGGATGGGCGACGTGATAGACGCAGCCGCCCAGCGAGCGGCCGTTCCAGGTGTCGATCAGGTCGAAGGTCAGGGGCGCGTGAACGGGGATGGTCGGGTGCAGGCCGGAGGCCGGCTGCCAGGCCTTGAAGCGGACGCCGGCCACGGCTTCGCCCGAGCGGCCGGTCGAGGTCATCGGCAGGCGGCGGCCGTTGCAGGTCACGACGTGGCGGCCCTCGACAAAGCCCTCAGCTTTCACCTGAAGCCGTTCAACCGAACTGTCGACATAACGCACCGTGCCGCCGGCCGAGCCCTCCTCGCCGAGCACATGCCAGGGCTCCAGCGCCTGGCGCAGCTCCAGCGTCACGCCGCCATGATGGATGCGGCCGAAGGCGGGGAAGCGGAATTCGAGCTGGGCCAGATACCATTCCGGCTCAAAGGGATAGCCGGACTGCTTCAACTCAGAAAGTACATCAAGAAAATCCTCCCAGATGAAGTGAGGCAGCATGTAGCGATCGTGCAGCGCGGTGCCCCAGCGCACGAATTTGCCGGTCTGCGGCTCGCGCCAGAATTTTGCGATCAGCGCGCGGATCAGGAGCTGCTGCGCCAGCGACATGCGCGGGTCGGGCGGCATTTCGAGCGCGCGGAATTCGACGAGGCCGAGCCGGCCCGTGGTGCCATCGGGCGAATAGAGCTTGTCGATGCAGATCTCGGCGCGATGGGTGTTGCCGGTGATGTCGACGAGCAGATGCCGGAACAGCCGGTCGACCAGCCACAGCGGCGTCTGGTAGCCCGGTGGCGGCACATGCGAGAGCGCAATCTCGAGCTCGTAGATGCTGTCGTGGCGGGCTTCGTCGATGCGCGGCGCCTGGCTGGTCGGACCGATGAACAGGCCTGAGAAGAAATAGGACAGCGACGGATGCCGCTGCCAGTGCAGCACCAGACTCTTCAACAGATCGGGACGGCGCAGGAACGGCGAATCCTGTGGCGAGGAGCCGCCGACGACGACGTGGTTGCCGCCGCCGGTGCCGGTGTGGCGGCCATCGACCAGGAAGCGGTTGGCCCCGAGGCGCACCTTGCCGGCGTCCTCATAGAGACCGGAGGTGATGTCGACCGCGTCGCGCCAGCTCTTGGCCGGCTGGATGTTGATCTCGATGACGCCGGGATCCGGCGTCACCTTGATGACCTCGACGCGCGGATCGAATGGCGGCGGGTAGCCCTCGACATGGACCTGGAGCTGCATCTCCTCGGCGGTGGCTTCGAGGGCCGCGACCAGTTCGAGATAATCCTCGATACGCTCGACCGGTGGCATGAAGGCGCAGAGCACGCCGTCGCGAACTTCGACCGACATTGCGGTGCGGACCGGGACCGACGTGTTGAGTTTCTCGGGCGCGGCCCGCGGCGGCGCTTCCGGACGCGCCGGAAGGCTGAACACCGGCAGCTTGCCGCGCGGCTCCATCGGGTCGCGTTCGACGATGTAGGGATATTGATCGGGTGGAACGTAGCCGAGCGAACCGATCGGCAGGCGCAGACCGAGCGGGGAATCGCCCGGCATCAGGAACAGATGATTGCGCCGGAGTTGCCAGCGCTCGCTGCGCCAGCGCGGCGGTGCGTTCCATCGCTGTACCGGCAGCACGAATCCGCGCGGGGTGTTGAGGCCTTGCTCGAACACCCGCGCGATCCGCACGCGTGCCTCCGGATCGGACAATTTGGAGTCGGATGGATCGACATTGACGGGAAGCTCGGCTACCTTCTGAAGCCAGAGCGCGGTGTCCTCGTAGGCCGGCATGATGTAGCCGGGATCGAGCCCGAGCCGCAACGCCGTACCTTCCATGAAGGTCTCGGCGTCCTTCACCTGCGCGGGCCGCGGATTTTCGATTTTGGCGATGAGGTCGGCGTTCTTCCAGATCGGCACGCCGTCCTTGCGCCAATAGAGCCCAAAGGCCCAGCGCGGCAGGCTCTCGCCCGGATACCATTTGCCCTGGCCGTAATGCAGCAAGCCGCCCTGCCCGAAACGCGTGCGCAGGCGGCGGATCAGATCGTCGGCCAATGCGCGCTTGGTCGGGCCGACGGCCTCGGTGTTCCACTCCGCCGCTTCGAGATCATCGACGGAGACGAAGGTCGGCTCGCCGCCCATGGTGAGGCGCACGTCCTGGCTTGCGAGATCGCCATCGACCTGTTCGCCGAGATCGTTGAGCCGCGTCCAGGATTCGTCGGAGAACGGCTTTGTGATGCGCGGCGCCTCGCGGATGCGCTTGACGCTCATGTCGAAAGCGAACTCGACCTCGGCAAAGCCGGCGCCGCCGGAAATCGGCGCCGCCGAGCGATAATGCGGCGTGGCCGCAACCGGGATGTGCCCCTCGCCCGCGAGCATTCCGGACGTCGCGTCGAATCCGATCCAGCCCGCGCCCGGCAGATAGACCTCGGCCCAGGCGTGCAGATCGGTGAAATCGTTTTCCACCTCGGGCGGTCCCTCGATCGGATCGATGTCGGGACGGATCTGGATCAGATAGCCGGAGACGAAGCGCGCCGCGTGTCCGAGATGACGCAGGGTCTGGATCAGGAGCCAGGCAGAGTCGCGGCACGAGCCAGCCCCGGAGGACAGCGTCTCCTCTGGCGTCTGCACGCCGGGCTCCATGCGGATGATGTAACGGACGTGCTTCTGAAGCTCGCGATTGAGATCGACCAGGAAGTTGACGGTGTTCGGGGCTTCGTGCGGGATCGTGTCGAGAAATTTCGCGAACAGACGATCGGGCTTGATGGTCTCGAGATAAGGCGCGAGCTCCGTCTTCAGGTCCTTGGGATATTCGAACGGAAAGCTGTCGGCATAGGGCTCGACGAAGAAGTCGAACGGGTTGACCACGGTCATCTGCGCCGTGAAGTCGACCTCGAATTTCAGCTCGGTCGTCTTCTCCGGAAAGACGTAGCGCGCCAGCCAATTGCCCTGCGGGTCCTGCTGCCAGTTCACGAAATGATTGGCCGGAGTGACCTTGAGCGAATAGCTCAGACCGGCGTGCGCGTATGCGGCGCCGGCCGCAGCCGGATGGTCTGTGGGCCAAGATCGATCGGGCGGTCGTATTTGTAGTGCGTGACGTGGTGTAATGCGACGTAGATCGACACGGGGTGCGGTGCTCCAGCAGCTTTTTTGAGCAGAACACCGGTGGTGACCTCGATCAAGCACTAACAACGGGCAGACCGTGCCTACGAAGTGTCCGCCGTAGCCCGGATGGAGCGCAGCGCAATCCGGGGCTCTTCATCCCGGATCGGATCGTCCCGGATTTCGCTTCGCTCCATCCGGGCTACGCGGTCACGCTACATGGTCGCGCCCAGCACCCAGGGCGCGAATTCGGCGCCGCCGAAATCGAAGCCTTCGCTCTTGGTCGGCTGTCCGGACGCCGTCTTCAGGATGAGCTCGAAGATGCGCTGGCCGCACTGCTCGACGCTCTCCTCGCCTTCGAGGATGGTGCCGCAATTGACGTCCATGTCCTCTTCCATGCGCTTGTACATGGGCGTGTTGGTGGCGAGCTTGATCGAGGGCGCCGGCTTGCAGCCGAACACGCTGCCGCGGCCGGTGGTGAAGCAGACCAGATTGGCACCGCCGGCGACCTGGCCGGTCGCCGCGACCGGATCGTAGCCGGGCGTGTCCATGAAGATGAAACCCTTCTTGGTGATCGGCTCGGCATAGCGCAGCACGTCGACGAGATTGGTGGTGCCGGCCTTGGCCATCGCGCCGAGCGATTTCTCCAAAATGGTGGTGAGGCCGCCGGCCTTGTTGCCGGGGCTCGGATTGGCGTTCATCTCGGCGCCCTCGCGCTCGGTATACGCGTCCCACCAGCGCATGAGATCGACCAGCTTCTCGCCGACCTCGCGGCTGACGGCGCGGCGCGTGAGCAGATGCTCGGCGCCGTAGGTCTCCGGCGTCTCGGACAGGATCACGGTGCCGCCGTGGCGGACGATGAGATCGCTGGCAGCTCCAAGCGCCGGATTTGCGGATACGCCGGAATAGCCGTCCGAGCCGCCGCATTGCAGGGCCACGGTCAATTCGCTCGCGGGCACGCTCTCCCGCTTGACCTTATTGGCGTCGGCGAGAGCCTCGCGCACGAAGGCGATGCCGGCTTCGACCGTCTTGCGGGTGCCGCCGACCTCCTGGATGTCCATTGCGCGCAAGCGGCCGGCGAGCTTCTGCTCCTCCATCAGGCCGCCGATCTGGTTCACCTCGCAGCCGAGGCCGAGCACGATGACGTGGGAGAAATTGACATGTCGCGCATAGCCGCCGAGCGTGCGGCGGAGCAGCGCCAGCGGCTCGTTCTGCGTCATGCCGCAGCCGGTCTTGTGGGTCAGCGCGACCACGCCGTCGACATTGGGAAAATCGGCCAGCGGATTATCGCCGGTGAAGGGATTCTTCTTGAAGACGTCGGCGACGAGGCTCGCGACATGCGCGCTGCAATTCACCGAGGTGAGGATGCCGATATAGTTGCGCGTGGCAACGCGGCCGTCCGGACGGCGGATGCCTTCGAAGGTCGCCGGCAGGTCGAAATTCGGCGTCGGCTTGACGTCGGCGCAATAGGCATAGTCCTTGGCGAAATCACCCATGCCGCAGTTCTGCGTATGCACGTGCTGCCCCGGCGCGATCGGCACCGTCGCAAAGCCGATGATCTGGCCGTAGCGCCTGACCGGCTCGCCCAATGCGATCGGCTTGATCGCGACCTTGTGGCCGGAGGGAATGCGCTCGACCGTGGTCACGCCGTCGGCGACCAATGTTCCCGGCGGCAGGCTCGCGCGCGCGATCAGCACGCCATCATCGGGATGGAGGCGAATGACGGGGCTGATGGTCATGGGTATCTCCTGTATCGAAACTATCGTGCCCCGGACGCTGCGCAGCGCGATAGCGGTGCGCTGCAGATCCGGGGCCTGGTTGTCACGTCATGTGCTTCGCCAGCAACTGGGTCCCGGCTCTGCGAAGCGGCGCTATGCGCCGCATCGCGTCCGGGACACGAGAGCTTACGCCTTCCCGGCCGAATCCTTGCGGGTCGCGTTAACCTGCATCTTGGCGTAGGTCGTCATCAGGCCGACTTCGTTGGACAACGTCACCAGCTTGAAGCCCATGTTGATCGCACGCGCCGCGCCTTCTGCGCCGCTGCAATGGATGCCCGGGTTGAGACCGCGCTTGGCGCATTCCTTGATGATCTTGTCGTAGATCGCGAGGATCTCGGGCTCGCTGCGGTCGAGCTTCGGCTCGAGGCCGTAGGAGAAGCCGAGATCGGACGGGCCGATATAGACGCCGTCGATGCCCTCGACGTCGAGGATCGCTTCCATGTTCTCGACCGCGGTCCTAGTCTCCATCATCGGCAGCAGGATGGTGTCGGCATTCGCGGTCTTCTGGTAGGAGCCCGCGGTGCCGTACATGCCGGCGCGGATCGGGCCGTTGGAGCGGACGCCCTGCGGCGGATACTTGGAATACGACACGAGGTTCTTGGCCTCCTGCGCCGTGTTGACCATCGGGCAGATCACGCCATAGGCGCCGCCGTCGAGCACCTTGCCGATGATGCCGGGCTCGTTCCAGGGCACGCGGACCATCGGGGTCACGGGATGCTTGTCCATCGCCTGGAAGCACTGCACCATCGAGAGATAGTCCTGCACGCCGTGCTGCATGTCGACGGTGACGCTGTCGAAGCCGCATTGCGCGATCATCTCGGCCGAGAAGCCGGAGGGAATCGCGAGCCACGCGTTGACCACGGCCTTGCCCGACTTCCAGATTTCCTTGACCTTGTTCGCCACGTTGCCTTCCTTCTTTTGTTGCTTGGACCGTTGTTTGGACCTTCGTCACCATGACGAGCGCCGCGACAGCACGGCTCTGCTGTTACCGCGAACCGGGGCTCCGCGCTACGCTCGCAATGACGCAAGACCTATGCGGTCGCCCGCTGGATGCTGACTTCGCTGACGCCGACCTCGCGGGCGGTGTTCACTATTGCCGCCCAGGTGTCATCCGGCAAGGGGATGCCGTTCTTGGTGCGCTCAGCCCGGGTTTTCCGCTCGGGATCGCCGGGAATCAGCACCTGATCGACCCCCGCCATCGGCTTGGCGGCACGGATGAAGTCCGTATAGCGCGATACCTCTGCGTCGAACACATGGGAGGTATCGACGACCTTCGGATCGATATAGAACGCCAGCATGCCGTTGGCGAAGCGCCGCCCGCCCGATGTGGCCCCGGTTCCGGTCAGCGCACCGCCGAGCAGCTCGCACATGAAGGCAAGGCCCGAGCCTTTGTGGTCGCCGAACGCGCGGATCGCGCCGGTGCCCTTGGTGTGGTCGCGCGGCCCTTCCGGCGTGAAGGGGCCGTAGAGCACGGTCGGGTCCTCGCTGAGGGTCCCGTCAGCATCGACCAGCGCGCCCTTCGGCAGCTTCTTGCCGCCGCGGCTTGCGACCAGCACCTTGCCCTCGGCAACGACCGAGGTCGCAAAATCCAGCACGATCGGGTCCTGGCCCTCGCGCGGGATGCCGACGCAGTAAGGCGCGGTGGAGAGCCGCTTCTCGACGCCTCCGAACGGCGCCACCAGCAGCGAGCCGGCGGCATTGACAAAATGCACCGAGACCAACCCTTCGGCGGCGGCCATCTCGGCCCAGTCGCCAACGCGGCCGATATGGCCGGCATTGCGCAGCGCAACAGCGGCAAGGCCCGCCTTCTTGCATTTCTCGATGCCGATCCGGACCGCCTGCGGCGTCACGGTCTGGCCGTAGCCGAACTTGCCGTCGACCACCGCGAGCGAGGGCGTGTCGACCACCACTTCCGCGGTCTGGTTGGGGACCACGAAGCCGGTCTTCAGCCAGCGGATGTAGACGGGCACGCGGATCACGCCATGGCTGTCATGGCCGGTGAGATTGGCCGTGGTGAGATAGGTCGCGATCCGCTTCGCTTCCTCCGGCGAGGATTTTGCGTGGCCGAACACCTCGCCGACGAAATCGATGAGGTTCTGGACCTGGATCGTGACCATCAAGAAACTCCCCGGTTAAGCACTCACCTTGGCATGGCCGCCGAGATAGGCGGCGCGGATCGCTTCGTTGCCCCAGAGCGCGTCCGGCTTGCCGCCGAGCACGATACGGCCAGTTTCGAGCACATAGCCGAAATCGGCCACCGACAGGCCCATGCGCGCATTCTGCTCGACGAGCAGCACCGTCGTGTTGCGCCGGATCTCCGAGATGATCTTGAACACGGCCTGCACGATGACGGGCGCAAGACCAAGCGAGGGCTCGTCGAGCAGCAACAGCCGCGGCTTGGCCATCAAGCCGCGCGCGACCGCCACCATCTGCAACTGGCCGCCGGACAGCGTCCAGCCGAGCGCATTGGTGAACTTGCGGATGTCGGGGAACAGGTCGAACATCGCGTCCGCCTCCCGCGAGATCTCCGAGGTCGGCGCCCGGCGATTGGACGCGCCGAGCATGATGTTCTCTTTCACGGTGAGACCCGGGAATACCCTGCGGCCTTCCGGCACGTGCGAGATGCCCATGCGGACGATCGCTTCCGGACCAAGACCTGCGATCGACTTGCCGTCGAACAGGATGTCGCCGGAGGTCGGCTTGGCGAGGCCGGAGATAGCGCGCAAGGTCGTGGACTTGCCGGCGCCGTTGGCCCCGAGCAGCGTCACCACCTGCCCCTGCTCCACCGCGCAGGTCACCCCGCGCAGCGCTTCGATCTCGCCGTAGCGCACCACCAGATTGCGGATTTCGAGCAACGGCATCATTCGCTCCCGAGATAGGCGGAGACGACGTCGGGATGACGCAGCACGGCCAGGGATTCGCCGTCCGCGATGCGGCGTCCGAAGTTGAGCACGGTGATGTGCTGGGCCGCTTCCGAGACCAGCGTCATGTCGTGATCGATGATCAGGATGGTCAGGCCCTGCGCCGCGATGCGCTTGAGCAGCTCGTGCAGCTCCAGCTTCTCGGTCGAGTTGAGGCCGGCCGCCGGCTCGTCGAGCAGCAGCAGCGTCGGATTCGACGCCAGCGCACGGGCAATCTCGATCAGCCGCTGATGGCCGTAGGAGAAGCTCGAGATCAGCTCGTTGGCGCGGCTGCCGAGGCCGACGAAGGTCAGCGCCTCCATCGCCCGCTCGGTCAGGGCGTCGTCGCCCTTCCCGACCATGGTGTTGCCGGGCCGCTCGGCGCCGATCTCGACATTCTCCAGCGCCGTCATCGAACGGAACAGGCGAATGTTCTGGAACGTGCGGCCGAGACCAGAAGCCGTGCGCTGATGCGGCGGCATGTGGGTGATGTCGGTGCCGTCGAGCACGATCCTGCCGGCTGTCGCTTCATAGAGACCCGAGAGCACGTTGAGCGTCGTGGTCTTGCCCGAGCCGTTCGGACCGATCAGCGCATGCACGCCGCCGCGCTTCACGGCGATGTCGACGCCGTCGACGGCCTTGAGGCCGCCGAAATGCTTCGACAGGCCGGTGACTTCCAGCACCGTGTCGCCGCCGATCGTCGCCGGCTTCAATTGCAGGGCAGCCGCTGCCGGCGGCGCCTTGATCTTGGCGCGCCAGCGCGTGAAGGCGTCGGCGACAAAGCCCCAGATGCCGTCGGGCATGAAGCGGATGATCAGGATCACGAACAGGCCGTAGATTGCGAGATAAAGGCCCGGCACGCTCTTGAGGAAGCGCAGCCATTCCGGGATCAGGATCAAGAGACCCGTGCCGATGGCAGAACCGATCGGCGAGGCCACACCGCCGAGCAGCGACATGGTCAGGAACACGATCGATTCCGCAAAGGAGAACTGATCGGGGCTGACATAGGCGAAGCCGCCGGCAAACAATCCGCCCGCGAGCCCGCCGAGCAGCGCACAGAGCGCGAAGGCGTAGATCTTGGTGCGGAAGACGTCGATGCCGTTGACGCCGGCCGCAAGCTCGTTGTCGCGCACCGCGCGCATGGCGCGGCCGAGCTTGGTGTCGGCGAGATGCCAGACCAGGTAGCCGACGATCGCCAGCATCGCCACGCAGAAGGCGAGATAGCTCTGCGAGGACTGGAACAGCTCGGGACGCTTGATGTTGGGGACGCCGTCGGGACCGCGCGTGAGCCAGATCGCGTTGATCATGACCAGCGTGACGATCTGCTGGAACGAGATCGTCACCATCGCGAGATAGTGTCCACCAAGTCGCAGCGTGGACATGCCGAGGAAGGCGCCCGCAAGCAGCGAGATGACGCAGCCGCCGACGAGGCACAGCCAGAAGCTGAGCTGCAGATCCGTCGTGCCCATGCCGACCGCATAGGCACCGAGCCCGAAGAACGCGGCCTGCGCCAGATTGATCTGGCCGCACAGGCCGAGCACCACCGAGAGCCCGAATACCGCGATCGAAAACGTGGTGGCCTGAAGCAGGATGTTGTGAACGTATCCGTCGAAGCGCATGGTCGCGGCGAGCGCAACCAGGATCGCGGCGCCGATGAAATACGGCAGGTGCCGGACCAGCAGCGGCTTCGAATGAATGGCGGGTGCCGGAATCGGCATGTTGTCGCTGGGCGCGCTCATGCTTTTTCCGCCACGCGTTCGCCGAAGATGCCCTGCGGCCGGAAGATCAGGAAGGCGATCAGCACCAGGAAGGCGAAGCCGTCCTTGTAGGGCACCGAGATATAGGCCGCACCAAAGGTCTCGATCACGCCGAGCGCGAGCCCGCCGATGATGGCACCGGCAACGTCGCCGAAGCCGCCGATGATGGTGGCCGCGAACGCCTTCAGCGCGATCGTCGATCCCATCTGGATCGAGACGAACAGCACGGGCGCAACGAGGATGCCGGCAAGGCCGCCGAGCACCGCCGAATAGATGAAGGTGATCATGATCATGGTGGACACGGAAATGCCGAGCAGCGAGGCCATCTCCTTGTCCTGCGAGGTCGCCTGCAGCTTCTTGCCGAGCAGCGTCTTCTCGAAGAACCAGAAATTGAAGATCACGAGACAGATGGTAACGCCGATGATCAGCAGATACTGGCTATCGAGATAGACCGGGCCGACCTGAATGCCGGGCGTCTCGAACCAGCCTTCCAGCACCTGCGGCTGCGGGCCGTAGATCGCGAGCACGGAATTGGCAAGCAGGATCGAGGCGCCGATGGTGGCGATGATGATGACAGGCAGATAGGTGCGGTGACGCAGCGGATAATAGACGCCGAGATTGAAGATGACACCGAGCAGCGCCATGCCGAGCAGCGCGACGATGAAGGCCGCCCAATAGGGCAGACCGGCTTCAACCGCGACGACCATCAGATAGGCCGCGACCATGGAGAATTCGCCCTGGGCGAAATTCACCACATTGGTGGCACGGAAGATCAGCACGAAGCCGAGCGCGACGAGCGCGTAGACGGCGCCGATACCGATGCCGGTAAAAAGGAGTTGTAGGGCGAGATCCATGACAAGCTTTTGTTGGAGGTCAGATGCGTTCGACGAAAGACGCCACGACCTCCCCGACCGGCATCGGGGAGGCCGCTTCAACGTCAGTCGTTGAATTCGATGTGCTTGTCGAAGACGATCTTGCCCTTGTCGTTCTTCACGATGTTGTAGCCGTGGAGACCGTCGCCGTTCTGGTCGAAATTGTACTCGCCCTCGGCTCCCGGGAACTTCTTGATCGCGAGAATGGCCTCGCGAACCTTGGCCGGATCGGTCGTGCCGGCCTTGTTGATGCCCTGCGCCAGCACGTTGATCGCGTCGAAGGTCCAGGAGCTCTGGTTGTCGGGCGCGACCTTGACCGCATCGCGGTAGATCTTGCCGAAAGCCTTCGAGCCTTCGCTGGAATCCTCGGCATAGTCCGCCACGCCATACGTGTTGTAGAGCGCGGGACCTGCGAGCTTCAGCGCGGTGATGTTGACGATCGAGGGCGAGCCGACCCACGGGATGTTGACGCCGAGCTGACGGAGCTGGCGGGCGAAGATGCCGAGATCGTTCTCGAAGGTGAAGTAGGAACCGAGGATGTCGGCGCCGGACTGCTTGATCGCGAGCACGACCGGGGTGAAATCCTGGCTCTGGTTGGCGTAGCCTTGATCGAGCACCGGCGGCGCGCCGAGTTTCGTCAGTGCTTCCGTCAGCGCCTTGCCGCCTGCGGTGCCGAACGCATCGGTCGAGTGCAGCACCGCCCACTTCTTCTTGGCGAGCGTGGAGACGCCGTATTCGGCGATGACGCGGCCGGAATAGCTGTCATTGGGACGGCAGCGGAACAGCCACTGATTGCCCATATGGGTGAGATTCGGATCGGTACCGCCGATCATCACGGGCTTGCCGAGCTTGATCACGTCGGGCGCCATCGCATGGACCTGGGTCGAACGGATCGAGCCGAGGAACCCGACGATGTCGGACTGCGCGGCAAGCTTCGAGAACGCGAGCACGATGCCGGGATTGGTGGTCTGATCGTCCTCGACGATCAACTCGCCCTGTTTTCCCAGGATACCGCCGGCCTTGTTGACGGCTTCGAGCGCGAGCCTGGCGCCCTTGACGGCGTAGCCGCCGGACTCGGCGGCGGGACCGGTAACGGGCGCGCACATGCCGATCTTGATGGTGGCGCCTTGCGCGTGCGCGCTCTTGATGAGGTATGGCGCGGCAATGCCGGCAGCAATTCCGGCTGCGAAGTCGCGTCTCGTCAGTCTCATTCATTCCTCCCTGGGGCCGGGCATCCTTGTCGGCCCTTCTTGGTCTTGGTTCTGTTTTGGCTCTATCGCTGAATACAGGACCGGATGCTACTTACGAATTCTGCCGATACGAGTAAATTGATATTGCGCCAACATCGACTAACTGCGCAGAGCGCGCACCCAATAGTGATCAACACCAGCGACGGCTCTCTATTCTCAGCGATTTCTCACGGCATTTTCACGCATTTCGCGGCGATCGCGCTGCCCAAGCGTTATGCAATGATGACAGTCATGCGTAGTTGGAAAGTGATCATGCAAATTTGCCGTTACGTTTCATCCGTAACGTCACTCGCGTCAGTGGAAGCGAGACACGATTCCAACTGACCGAGCATCTCCTGCAGTTCGGCGAGCTTGCGCGTGCCGAAGCGTTGCGTGATCTCGGCGTAGATCGCCTCCGAGGATGGGGCGACCGCGGCCATCAGCTTCACGCCCTCTTTCGAGATCGAGACCATGCTGCGGCGCTGGTCCGCCTTCGCGGTCTTGCGCTCGATCAGATTGCGCGCCTCGAGATCGCGCAGGATGCGCGACAGGCTCGGCCCGAGGAGAAAGGCCGTGCGCGCGAGCTCTGTCACCTCCGCGGCCTCGATGGCTGCCAATGCGCGGAGAATGCGCCATTGCTGCTCGGTCAGACCGTGCTCGCGCAGCTTGGGACGAAATTGCCGCATCACCGCTTCACGTGCCCTGAGCAGCGACATCGGCAGCGAGCGCGAGAAGTCGCGCATCGGCACCTGCCGTGCGGCGGGCTCACTTCCGTTCGCGGGATCAGCCGGTCTCTTCGCCATGTCGTCCTTTCAAAGCCGGCCTTTCAAGCCGCAAAATGTTTGCAGTGCAGCAAACCCAAATTGTGTTTGACGCATTCATTTAACATGTTAAGTATCTCCGGGCACCACGATTTGTAAGATCACAGATGGCGCTTTCCAACGACGATATCCAAGCTTGTGCGAACCGTCTGCATCAGGCGGAGAAGACCCGCACCCAGATCCGGCAGCTCTCGCAGGATTTTCCAGGCATTACCATCGCTGACGCCTACGCGATTCAGAAGGCCTGGGTCGACCTCAAGCTCGCGGAGGGCCGCACGGTCAAGGGCCACAAGATCGGCTTGACCTCGAAGGCGATGCAGAGCGCGCTCAATATCGACGAGCCGGATTCCGGCGTGCTGCTCGACGACATGTTCTTTGCCGATGGCGGCCTCGTCCCGACCGAGCGCTTCATCGCCACGCGCGTCGAGGCCGAGCTCGCCTTCGTCATGAGCAAGCGCCTCACGGGGCCCGACTGCACGATGTTCGATGTGCTCAACGCCACCGACTTCGTCGTGCCGGCGCTTGAGATCCTGGACACGCGCATCGAACGTGTCGACCCCAAGACGAAAGCCACGCGAAAGATCTACGACACCATCGCCGACAACGCGGCGAATGCCGGCATCGTGCTCGGCGGACGGCCGATCCGCCCGCTGGACGTCGACCTGCGCTGGATCGGCGCGCTCTGCTTCAAAAACGGCCAGCTCGAGGAGACGGGCCTTGCCGCCGGCGTGCTCAATCATCCCGCCACGTCCGTGGCCTGGCTCGCCAACAAGATCGCGCCGCTCGGCCTTGCGCTGGAGCCCGGCCAGATCGTGCTCGCCGGCTCCTTCATCCGTCCGATCGAGACCCGCAAGGGCGACACAATTCAGGCCGATTATGGCGCCTACGGCTCGGTGAGCTGCTACTTCGCTTAGACGAACAAAAAAACAGGGAGTGAAACCGCGATGCCGCATTTCACCATCGAATATTCGGCCAATCTCGACGGCCGCCTCGACATCGGCGCGGTTTGCGAAGTGGTGCGGAAGGCGGCGGTCGAGACCGGCATCTTCCCGCTCGGCGGCATCCGCGTCCGCGCCGTCAGGTGCGAGCACTATGCGATCGCGGACGCGCGGCAAGACTACGGCTTTCTCGACATGGTGCTGCGCATCGGCGAGGGCCGCGACCTTCCCACGCGTCAGAAAGCCGGCGAGCACGTCTTCCAGGCGCTTTCAAAACATCTCGATCCCGTCTTCGCCGCCAGCAAGTTCGCCCTGTCGTTCGACATGCAGATCAACGACAAGGACACGAGCTGGAAGCGCAACAACATCCACGACGCCCTGAAAGTGGAGGCTGCCCATGGATAAGCCCACGCCGAAAGCCGATGTGTTCCAGGCCAATCGTGACCGCGTCGCACCGCTGCTGAAGAAGCTGCAGGCCGACGGCATCGGCCACATGATCGACGGCAAGACCGTCGCCTCGATCTCGGGCGAAACCTTTGAAACGAAATCGCCGGTCGATGGCGCCACGCTTGCGAGCGTCGCGCGCGGCAACGCCGAGGACATCGACGCCGCAGCCACTTCTGCCGCCCTCGCCTTTAAGTCCTGGCGCGACATGGGACCGGCGATGCGGAAGAAGCTGCTGCACCGCGTCGCCGACGCGATCGAGGACAATGCCGACGACATCGCCGTGCTCGAATGCATCGACACCGGCCAGGCCCATCGCTTCATGGCCAAGGCCGCGATCCGCGCCGCCGAGAATTTTCGCTTCTTCGCCGACAAGTGCGCCGAGGCGCGCGATGGCCAGAACACGCCGAGCGACGAGCACTGGAATGTCTCGACCCGCGTGCCGATCGGTCCGGTCGGCGTGATCACGCCGTGGAACACGCCGTTCATGCTCTCGACCTGGAAGATCGCTCCGGCGCTGGCCGCGGGCTGCACCGTCGTGCACAAGCCGGCCGAGTGGTCGCCGGTGACGGCCGCGATTCTGGCAAGGCTCGTCAAGGAAGCCGGTATTCCCGACGGCGTGCTCAACACCGTACACGGTTTTGGCGAGGAGGCCGGCAAGGCCCTGACCGAGCATCCCGCCATCAAGGCGATCGGCTTCGTCGGCGAGAGCTCGACGGGCTCGGCGATCATGGTCCAGGGCGCGCCGACCCTGAAGCGCGTGCATTTCGAACTCGGCGGCAAGAACCCGGTGATCGTGTTCGACGACGCCGATCTCGACCGCGCGCTCGATGCCGTCGTGTTCATGATCTACTCCCTCAACGGCGAGCGCTGCACATCGTCGAGCCGCCTGCTGATCCAGCAAAGCATTGCCGAGACATTCATCGAGAAGCTGACCGCGCGCGTGAAGGCGCTGAGGGTCGGCCATCCGCTCGATCCCGCCACCGAGATCGGACCGCTGATCCACGAGCGGCACCTCGCAAAAGTCTGCTCCTATTTCGACGTTGCTCGGCAGGATGGTGCGACCATCGCCGTCGGCGGCAAGGCCTATGACGGCCCGGGCGGCGGGCATTATGTCGAGCCGACGCTGGTGACCGGCGCGAACGGCAAGATGCGCGTGGCGCAGGAGGAGGTGTTCGGCCCCTTCCTCACCGTGCTGCCTTTCCGTGACGAAGCCGATGCCATCGAGATCGCCAACGACACCCGTTATGGCCTGACCGGCTATGTCTGGACCAACGACGTCGGCCGCGCGCTACGTGTCGCCGACGCGCTGGAGGCCGGCATGATCTGGCTCAACTCGGAAAACGTCCGCCATCTGCCGACGCCGTTCGGCGGCATGAAGGCCTCGGGCATCGGCCGCGACGGCGGCGACTACTCGTTCGATTTCTACATGGAAACCAAGCACGTCTCGCTGGCGCGGGGCACGCACAAGATTCAGAAATTGGGAATCTGACGCTCGTCGAGCCGAGGGGAAACGCCGATGCCCGTACCGCAACACATCTTCGAACCGCCGTTCAACATCATCCGCTCCAGCCACGTCGTGCTCGACGTGACCGACCTGAAGCTCAGCCGCGCGTTCTACGAGACCACCGTTGGCCTGCATGTCGAGGACGCCGACGACAATGTCGTGTACCTGCGCGCAGCCGAGGAGCACCAGCATCACTCGCTGGTGTTGCGCAAGGCGGCGGTGCCCGCCTGCGCCCGGCTCGGCTTCAAGGTCGGCAACGACAAAGACCTCGACAAGGCCGCCTCCTTCCTTTCGGAGAACGGTCTCTCTTACGCCTTCGTCGACCAGCCGTTCCAGGGCCGCACGCTGCAATTCACCGACCCCTTCGGCTTCCAGATCGAGCTCTACGCGTCGATGGACCGCCGCCCGCATCTGCTTCGCCGCTACGATCTCTACAGGGGATGCCACCCGCAGCGGCTCGATCATTTCAACGTCTTCGCCGCCGAGGTGCAGGACACCGTCGAGTTCTACGCGCGGCTCGGCTTCCGTCTCACCGAATACGCCGAGGAGGACGGGCCGAACGGGCGCATCGCCGCGGCCTGGATGCATCGCAAGGGCAACGTGCACGATTTCGCCATCACCAACGGCAAGGGTCCGCGCCTGCACCACTTCGCCTACTGGACGCCGACGGCGATGAACATCATCCATCTCTGCGACGTCATGGCCTCGCAGGGCTTCGTCAAGAACATCGAGCGCGGGCCGGGACGCCACGGCATCTCGAATGCGTTCTTCCTCTACGTGCGCGACCCCGACGGGCACCGTCTCGAACTCTACACCAGCGATTATTTCACCGGCGATCATGACCACGAGCCGCTGCGCTGGTCGCTGCGCGATCCGCGCCGCCAGACGCTGTGGGGCGCGCCGGCGCCGCGCTCCTGGTTCGAGCAGGGCTCGCCGTTCAGCGGGCAAGCCATGCGCGAGCCGAAGTTCGTGGCCGACGTGCTGGTGGCGGATTGATGCCTATGACAGGCAAAATAGCTCTCCCCGTCGTCCCTGCGAAAGCAGGGACCCATAACCACAGGGAGGAGTTTGGCGAAGGTTGGTCGTTCGGGATTGTCATCGCACGCTATCGATAGATCACGCGGTATGGGTCCCTGCTCCCGTGCGCAATTGCGCACTAGGCAGGGACGACAAGAGAGATAGATTGCCTATGAAGCTCCCTCGCCTCGCCACCTATTCCGTCAAGGGTGAAACCAAGTACGGCGCCGTCCTTGAGGGCGGCATCGTCGATCTCTCCGTACGCCACGCAAAAGACTATCCGACGCTGCGCGAGGTGATCGCGGCCGGAAAGCTCGTGAGCCTTGCCGAAGAGGCCGCCGGCCGCGCGCCGGATCATGCAGTTGGCGACATCACATGGCTGCCGCCGGTGGCCGCGCCGGAAAAGATCATCTGCATCGGCGTCAACTATCCCGACCGCAATGCCGAGTACAAGGACGGCCAGGAGGCACCGAAATATCCGAGCATGTTCATGCGCTCGCCCCGCTCCTTCGTCGGCCACGACACGCCGCTGGTGCGTCCGCGCGCGTCAGCGCAGCTCGACTACGAAGGCGAGATCGCGCTGGTGATCGGCAAGCCCGGCCGGCACATTGCGGAAAGTACCGCGCTCGATCACATCGCGGCGCTCACGCTCTGCAACGAAGGCTCGGTGCGCGACTGGCTGCGCCATGCCAAGTTCAACGTCACGCAGGGCAAGAATTTTGATTCCAGCGGCGGCCTCGGCCCGTGGCTGGTGCCCTACACCAGGGAAGCTCAGATCGCCGACATCAGGCTCACCACGCATGTCAACGGCGAGCTCAGGCAGGACGACCGCACCAGCCGGCTGATGTTCCCGTTCCGCTATCTCATCAGCTATATCTCAACCTTCGCGACGCTCGTCCCCGGTGACATCATTGTGACGGGCACGCCGACCGGTGCCGGTGCGCGGTTCGATCCGCCGCGCTATCTGAAGCCCGGCGATGTCGTCGAGGTCGAAGCCGAAGGCATCGGCATGCTACGGAATGGCGTCGTCGACGAAGCCTGAACAACAATCGAAATGGAATAGTGCAATGACCACCCTCACCGGCGGCGAAGCGATCGTAAACGGCCTTGTCGCCCATGGCGTCGACACCGTGTTCGGCCTGCCCGGCGCGCAGGTCTACGGCCTTTTCGACGCCTTTCACCAGGCTAAGCTCAACGTGATCGGCGCGCGGCACGAGCAGGCCTGCGGCTACATGGCGTTCGGCTATGCGCGCTCCAGCGGCAAGCCCGGCGTGTTCAGCGTGGTGCCCGGCCCCGGTGTGCTCAACGCCAGCGCGGCGCTGCTCACCGCCTTTGGCTGCAACGAGCCGGTGCTGTGCGTTACCGGCCAGGTGCCGACGCAGTTTCTGGGCAAGGGCCGCGGCCACCTGCACGAGATGCCGGACCAGCTCGCCACCTTGCGCACCTATGTGAAATGGGCCGACCGCATCGAAACGCCCGGCAACGCGCCGACCACCGTGTCGCGCGCCTTCCAGGAGATGACGTCCGGGCGACGCGGCCCCGCCTCGGTCGAGATGCCCTGGGACATCTTCACCCAGCGCGCGGACACCTGTGCCGCAAAGGTGCTGGAGCCGCTGCCCGCGCCGTTGCCCGATCCTGATCTGATCACGCAGGCGGCCGCGGTGATCAGGAGCAGCAAGGCGCCGATGATCTTTGTCGGCAGCGGCGCGATCGAGGCGCGCGACGAAATCCTCGAGCTCGCCGAGATGATCGATGCACCCGTCGTCGCCTTCCGCAGCGGGCGCGGCATCGTCTCCAACGCGCACGAGCTGGGGCTCACGATGGCGGCCGCCTACAAGCTATGGCCGAAGACCGATCTCATGATCGGCATCGGCTCGCGGCTGGAGCTGCCGACCATGTCGCGCTGGCCGTATCGGCCCGACGGGTTGAAGAGCATCCGCATCGACATCGATCCCGTCGAGATGCGGCGCTTCATCTCCGACACCGCCATCGTCGCCGATGCCAAAACCGCGACCGCCGATCTGATCCAAGCGGTCAACAAGGCCGGCTACAGCAAGTCCGCCGGCCGCCGCGCCGCGATCCGCGAGGCCACCGCGTCCGCGGTGGCAGAGATCCAGAGCATCCAGCCGCAGATGGCGTATCTCAACATCCTGCGCGAGGTGTTGCCGGCGAACGCGATCGTCACCGATGAGTTGTCGCAGTTCGGCTTCGCGTCCTGGTACGGCTTTCCGATCTACGAGCCGCGCACCTTCATCACGTCGGGCTATCAGGGCACGCTCGGCTCGGGCTTCCCCACCGCGCTCGGCGCCAAGGTCGCCAATCCCGACAAGCCGGTGGTCGCGATCACCGGCGACGGCGGCTTCATGTTCGGCGTGCAGGAGCTTGCCACCGCCGTGCAGTTCAACATCGGCGTGGTGACGCTGGTGTTCAACAATAACGCCTATGGCAATGTCCGCCGCGACCAGCGCGAGCGCTTTAACGGCCGCGTGGTGGCGTCCGATCTGGTCAATCCGGATTTCGTCAAGCTCGCGGAGTCCTTTGGCGTTGCGGCTGCGCGTGTGACGGCGCCGGATCAGTTCAAGGCGGCGATGGAGAAGGCGCTGGCCCATGGCGGACCGTATCTGATCTCGGTCGAGGTGACCCGGGATTCGGAGGTGAGCCCCTGGGCGTTCATTCACCCGCCGAAGCCGTAGAGCTTCTCACGGGCTCTTCCCAGTCGCCGCCTCGCCCGGCGAGCCGATCATGTCATCGGCCACGCGAGAAATCAGGTCCTCGATACCGGTGGGAAAACTTATGCCGTGAGCATCCTCGTCAGCCATGTATACGATGGCGCGCTCCGGCCTGGAAGGTATCCAAAATTCGTACTTGGCGCGCCACAATACCAAATGAGCAAAAAGGGTCTGCAATCTTACTGAGAGCTCTTTGGCCTGTTGTTGTCTGCCTCCGCCTTTGAAATAATCGTCCTTCGAAAGCCAATCGATGATTTGCAAGTTCAGTGGGTACAAACAGTTGCTCGTATAGTTGCGGATGACGCCATGCTCTAACTTCTGTCGGTCGTCCAAAGAGAGATATCCGTGGGCAAGAACGTTGTCATACGACCCATCTAGCCCGTCTTATTCGTAAGAGTGCGCCTCAGGGGTAAAGCGCTGATGCGGCGTAGGATTCGGTTGCGAAGCCAACCCCATCACCTCCAACCGCGAACGCCACGCCCGC